>JAGUZM010000502.1 GCA_020060805.1 Deltaproteobacteria bacterium
GCATATCGGCCGAAGAGCTCATGCCCCTGTCCAACGTTCATCACCAGGACGCCCGGCCCGGCAGCCTCTGTTTCGTAAACAGGCGCCTCGATCGTCCCCCACGCCGATTGTAGCTTCGCCACATCGCCCTGCCTGAGCCCCGCTTCCCTGAGGGTCCGGGGGTTCGCCCAGACCGGCGTCTGCCACGCAACCCTTGTCAGAGGGTCGGGGACCTCGCACAACCAGGGCCGGTTCGCTCCCCTGCCGTCGTAGAAGCGGATCGAAGGAGTGGCGAACAGGCTGAGCTTTTCGGCCAGGATCTCTGGAATCGAGCCCAGGGTTTCCCTCAGCCCATCCCCGGAAATCCACGAGGGTGACGGTTTTCCGGAAGTTCGATCATCAAAGAGGCCCCCCTGGCGGAGCAGGTGCACCCAATCCTCCGCGCCCCGGGTGACTCCGATGGAAGCCAGGCGCTTGTATAGATACTCTTGGTAGGTCGCGGCCTCCTTGTCTTTCCCGGAGGAGAGGCGCAGGAAAAGATCTCCCAGCCCCGGCGCACCGGTGAGGCTTGCCATGGCAGGCTGAACCATGGAAACAATCTCCGACGTGCCGCTGTACTCATCCCACCCCTCCATGGGGAGACTCACGGGGAACACGAGGTTTGCCCGCAGGGTTGTCTCATCCAGGAAGTTGCTGAAACTGACGGTGAACAGGGAATCCCTCTTCAGCACCTCTGCCACGCCGGTTTTGGGCGGGAGGGCATAGACGGGATTCACCTGGTTGAGAAGAAGCACGCCTCCGGGTTGCTTCTGAAGTTTGTCGAAAAAGGCGACAACCTGAAACCGCTTCGCAGCCGTCTCAACCCGGTGCCTCCGCCCCAGATCCAGGAGGCTTAGCTCAGGGTCGAGGATCGCGTTGAGAAGATCCGCAATCATGTTCACCCGCAGGGTGTGCTCTCCGCAGCCGGACGTTGATGTTCCGAGGACCAGGGGTTTCATCGCCCTGTCCAGTCGGGAAATCAATCTCTGGTAGAGACCCAGGTCGATGCCCGAGCGCCGGGTAACTTCCACCTTGTTGTAAGGAGAGCTGAGCTCCTCGAGGGCGGACTTTAGATCCGCAGGAAGGCTTTTTCCCTTGCCGAGCTGGAGGGCTTCCCTGATCAGACCCAGGCCGACCACCACTTCCGTATTCGGATGACACGGAAGCCAGAGATCAGCGTTGGCGCAGGTCAGGGACTGGTAGGGGCTGATTTGAGCGAAGAAGCCCTTCTTGCCGTTGTCGAGGGCATGCATGGCCTTGAACTTTCGCGCATACTCCACAGGAGACAACCACGTCTCCAGAAAATCCGCACCAAAGGAGAGAAGGAAATCCGCCTTTTCCATCCTGTACGAGGCGATCCCATCCAGGCCGAAAACCTGCTTATTGGCGGCTTTCAGCGATTCAAACGCAAAAGGCTCAAAGACGAGAGGCGGCTCAGCCCCCCATTTTCCGAGGGTTTCCCTGAAGAGGGCCATGAGGCTTTCGCCCACCACTTCCGTGATCATGTGAACCTTGCCCTGCCCCCGGCCAGCCGCCTTCCGGATCTCTTCTCCCAGGAGCGCCTCCGCCTCCTTGAAAGAGATCACCTGCCATCCATCGTTCCTTCTCAACAGGGGCTTCTTGATTCGGTCCGGGTTGAAGATTCCCTGAACGCTCGCCTGCCCCCGGACACAGAGGTTCCCCATGTTGATGGGATGAAGCGGGTTCCCTTCGACCTTGATCACCCTCCCTTCCCTGTTCTTTGCTATGATACCGCAACCCGCAGGGCACTCCCGGCAGGTCGAGGCAAACCAGGTCGCCTCGCCCGTTACCATGTCTTCGGGCGCGCGAACGTAGGAGAAGATGTTCTTTTCACGCTCAGAAGAGCAGGCAGGAGCGAATGCGAGACTTCCGATCCCGATCATTTTAAGGAAGGTTCGGCGGTTCATGATGACCCAGCGTTTCCGAATCTGTGGATGTTCATGTCAAATTTGCCGGTATGGCGAGAGTCCCGTCCTCCTACGGAACCGGGAAGACGTTTCCCTCTCATGAGAACAGTATGAAACCGAGACCGGGTGAGTGAATGAGCAGCCGGCGGACCATCGTGGTGGTTGATGGATCTTCTCTTATCCGTCGGCCTCGATTATCCTTAGCAAGACATGGCCATCGTGTCAAGAGGCTATCCAATCGAGCCGCTCCCCACTTCAAAAAACGACATGTTCGTTTTGGTCGGGTGCACCGGGTTGAAAAAGAGGATCGAACATGCTAATGGACACCCAACGGAATCCGGTGGGTCCCCCACGCTCTGCGGGTAATCAATCCAGAAGGAACGGAGGTGCCTGAAGTGAAGAATCTCAAAATCTCCTTGCCCATTGTGTTTGTGATCCTGTTCCTGATCTTTCTTTTTCAGAACACGGACCAGGTGACACTTCGATTGTATTTCTGGCAGATCTCCATGCCCCAGATCATCCTGATCCCCATTGTCCTCCTGATCGGGTTTGCCTGCGGTTTTATCGCGGCCAAGTTGACCGGCAGGCCCAAAGGGCCGGATCGCGCTCCAAAGTAGGCGGTACGCCAGATCCTTCGAAAAGACCGGATGATTCGTGATGGAGACGTTCATCCAGCAATACGGCTATCTGGCGATCCTGGTGGGGACCTTCCTGGAGGGGGAGACCGTTCTCATCCTTGCCGGGTTCGCGGCCCACAGGGGTTACCTGGAGCTGCCCTGGGTGATCGCTGCGGGATTTGTCGGGACCTTGTGCGGGGACCAGTTCTTTTTCATCCTGGGCCGCTGGCGCAGCCGGGACTTTCTGGCCCGCCGGCCCAAGTGGAAGACGCGGATCGCAAGGGCGGAGCAGATGCTTGCGCGCTTCAGGGTTGCGCTCATCCTCCTCTTCCGCTTCCTCTACGGACTCAGGTCCGTGGTCCCTTTCGTGATCGGGATGAGCAACATCCCGCCGGCCCAGTTTGTTCTCCTCAACGCAGTCGGCGCGGCGCTCTGGGCCGTTGCCGTGGGGACCGGCGGCTACCTTTTTGGGAATGCCCTGGAAGTCTTTTTCGGAAACCTCAGGCGCCATGAGCTGAGGGCCTTTGTCGTCATCGCAGGTATCGGAATCCTGGTCTGGATCATCCACTTCTACCGGAACAGAAAAAGAAAATAGCGGCTCAAACAGGGTCTTCAGGTCCACCGATCTCTCCTTCCCGTTTTCTTCTGACAAGGGAGTCGTAGATTTCCGCGTACTTCCGTGCTGAACGGTCCCATGAGAAATCTTCTTTCAGGCCGTTTCGGATCAGTCCCTGCCACGTTTCACCATCCTTGAAAACGTCTATGGCCCTGAGGATCGCTTTGAGCAACGGTTTGGCCTCATAGGGCCCGAACTTAAACCCGTTGCCCGTCTTCTCCAGGGGATCGAAGTCAACGATCGTGTCATCGAGCCCGCCCGTAGCCCTGACGACCGGCACGGTGCCGTACCTCAGGGCATACATCTGCGTGAGCCCGCAGGGCTCATACTGGGACGGGACCAGGAGCATGTCGGCACCTGCCATGATGCGGTGGGCCAGAGGGTCGTCGAAGCCTATCCTGACAGCCACGCGGCCCGGGTATTGCCGGGAAATATCGAGGAGCATGGTTTCGTACTTTTCCTCACCGGAACCAAGGATCACCACCCCCGCATCCAGGCCCACCAGGTTTTCCAATACCTGAACCAGCAGGTCGCACCCTTTCTGGGAGGAAAGGCGTGAAATCATCCCGAGGAGGGGACGGGCCTTGAGCGATGCCTCCAGGTTCATCTCCTCGATGAGGGCGAGCTTGTTCTTCTTCTTTCCATCAGCGCTCCCGGGCTCATACGGGGCCACGAGGTGCGGGTCCTTCCCAGGGTCCCACGCCGAGTAGTCTGCCCCGTTCAGGATTCCATGGAGATCCTGCGCCCTTTTTTGGAGCACCCCCTCCATGCCCAGCCCGAATTCGGGAGCCTGAATCTCGACGCTGTATCTCGGGCTGACCGTGGTGATGACATCCGAATAGACGAGACCCGCTTTCAGGAGACTGATGCCTCCCCAGTATTCGATGCCGTCGGGGTGAAACTCCCTTGGAGGTATGCCGCAAGCATCGAGCTTGGCCCTGGGAAACAACCCCTGGTAGCCGATATTGTGGATGGTGAAAACAGACCCGGCGTGGGAGAAGAAAGGATCGTTTCTGTAAACGGACCGGAGGTAGGCGGGGACGAGGCCGGTCTGCCAGTCATGACAGTGCACCACGTCGAAGGAGAAGCCGATCATCTTTGCGAAAAGGATCGCCCCCCGGCAGAAGAAAGAAAACCTCTCGAGGTTGTCGTAGTAATCGCCCTCCGCATTTCCGTACAGCTGAGGCCTGTCGAAGAGATCCTCCCTTTCGAAGAAATAGACCCGGATCCCTTCCTTTGTCTTCGTCTCCAGCACCTTGCACGGAAGTTTCAGGTCGCCCAGGGGGACTTCCAGTTTCTCCAGGATCAGGTCAATGGAGACAGGCTGATCTTTGATCCTCCGATAATACGGAAGGCCCACCCGCACGTCCAAGCCCATGCTGCGGAGGGCCCGGGGCAGAGCCCCTGCCACGTCGGCCAGGCCCCCTGTTTTCGCAAAAGGCTCGACCTCTGGCGAGAGAAACCAAACCTTCGTCGCTTCACCCATGCCCAACCCCGGCCTATTCATTGTCCGCTTCTACCGCATCGATCAGATCCCCGTAAATGTCGGGGACGGAATAGATGACCCGGTTCCACGAGGGAATCTGAGTCCCCTCCTTTTCCTTTTTCGCCTCCTCCCAGGCGGTGCCGACGAAATCCCTGAAGTACGAGACCGTGAGTTCCTCCTGGTGCCGATCGTAGCGAAGACCGTTCGATTCCGCGTCGTCGCTGTAGCTTTTCACGAAGGTCAAGGCGATGCTGTGGTAGGTCCGCTGGAGCATGTCGATGAAGGCGTCGTCAACGGGCATCCCGTGTGAGCGAAGGTGGTTGAGATAGAATTTCGCAATGTCTACGATCATCCGATGTAGGCCACCAGCCGGATCCTTTTCCGAAAGCTTTTGATGCTTGTGTTCGTAGTTTTTGCACAGGTCGATCTGGGCGATCTTCTTTGGGGTAAGCCTTTCATGGACCTCGGAAAGGGTGCTCACTTCCAGCCCCCAGTCATAGGCGATGTTGAGTGCCTTTCCCAGGCGGGTCAAGAAACTGAATTCCCCGGCCAGGGGATACCGAAAGACCCTGTGGTAGCGAAAAAAATCCTCCAGTTCATGATGCGCGCTGTGATGCGTAATCCTGGTCAGTGCTTCCACAAAGGGCGCTACAAAAAGCCTGGTGGCCCTTCCCTTCATCTCCATCTCGGTGGGTGATATGCGGGCGTAATACCCTTTGCAGAATTCGAAGTCGTTGTTCGGGTTGGCGGTGGGCTCGATCAGCCGGCCGAGAAGCAACCGGTCATAGGTGGCGATGTCGCAGTCATGGAGTGCGATCACTTCGCACTGCTCCTTGGCGAACATATAGCCCATGGTGATCCAGACGGACTGGCCTTTGCCGGGCACGCCGGGAGAGATCTTCTGCTCCTTAAGCTTTCCGAAAATCTTCTGTATCCTCGCACCTTCAACCCAGATGACTTTCACGTCCCGGTTTTTTTTCTTCAACCTGTAGAAATACTCCCTCGCCTCCTTGAACTCTCTCCTCCGGCTCGTTCCCCCCAGAGCGACGACAACGGAACACAGATAGTCCACTTGATTGATCTGTCGAATGATGTTGTCGAGGACCTTCGGCACATGGATTTCCGTATAAAGAGAGGGGAGGAGAAGGCCGATGCCCGCGTGTCGTGAAAACTCCATCAACTTGCTTTCCAGCCTGGAGAGGTAATCTTCCGGTTCGAAAAGATCATAAAACCCGTGAATCGTCGTGATGGAACCCGCCTGCTGGAACTCGCCCATGTGGATCTCCTTTCTTCTGAAGCCAAAGTTTGACGCAGACTGTCATGCCCTGCTAAGCCGCCTCCTTCTTCTCCGCTTTCTCGTTCCAGACCTTGACGAGGTAATCTTTATGTTCTTCGAACTTCAACGCCTGTTCCTCCACGAGAGCCTCGGCTTCCCGAGAAGACATTTCCCAACTCTGCTGCACGAACGAGGCGACCCTGCCGTAATAGAGGGGGGTCACCAGGTCGATCAGTTTATTCCGGTTGACCTTCCACGCATGGAACGTGGCAGCCAGTTCGAAAAGGATCTTAACCCATAAATCCGTGGGCAGGCGAAATTTCTTCGAGTCGAGTTGCGCCGCCGTCTCAATCTGGCTGAAGCAATCCTCGCAGAAGATGCCTTTCCACAACGCCGAGAACTGCTCAAACCCGATCTTGAAATGCTGGACCATGGCCTCCACGTCCACCTTGACCGGTTCGGGCTCCACGTATCCTTCAAAACCGAAGATTTCCACGGGCTCGCTGCCCCGTATCCCTTTCCAGAAGCTTTCGTACCGCTCCATCAGAGAAAAGACCGTCCATACGACTTGGCGAAACATGGGGCCCAGGTGCTGGCCGGGATCCTTTGCGTCATGGATCTTGACCCCGAGATTGGACTGGCAGATCCGGAATCCCTGGGTGATCGCGTTTGTCGTCATCCAGATGTCGATGCCGTACCGGGCGACGTCGGTCTCCCACACATCCTGATCCGCATAAAATTTAGCGGCATCTTTCGACAACGCGAAGTCACCCCCGATGGGCTGCCTGATCCGCTTACCGTACAGGGCGCGGGTCAGGTTGTATACGATGTTATTGGTGATGGTCCCGTCATATTTATGGCGCAGGTAGATCGGGGCCACGAACTGGTATCCTCGATTGAGGACAGGGTCCAGGAGATGCAGAACCCAGTCCGGCGTGATGCTCCGAAGGTCCGAGTCAACCACGGCACACGCCTTGGCCTTGAGCCGGCTCGCGGCTTCGAAGACGGACCTGAGCGCCGTGCCCTTGCCCCCGGGTCCACGATAGATGGATACGATTTTCTCCTGCCACGGCTTGATCTGGAACTCCTTGGCCACCTCCCGCGTGTCGTCCGTGGACCCGCCGTCAGCCACAACGATCACGCACCTTCGGTCCTTGAAGTATTTGGCAAGGCCATGGGTCACCATCTGGATCACATGAACGATGGTTTTTTCGTTGTTGTAACACGGAATTCCCACCAGGATATCCGCGGATTCGATCTCCTCGATTCTCTTGGATGTATACGGCCGAAGGGCTGTATCGTAATGCATTTCTATTCCTCCATTATCTTCTTGGGTTCAGATGTGTTAACTGGAGTCTTGCTGAAAAGCTCTGAAGGCCACGCCAGCGGGGTTCGGTCCTGCTTTTCGTACGCTAAAATCGCACAAGTGATTTTGTGTATCACACCCGGGAGCTTGAGTCAACCCTTGGCAATCTGAGTCTCCGATCCTTGACACCCTGGCGCCTTTCTCCCTATAATCCATTCCGAAGCGCAAAACCTGTAGAATAACGGAGCCACATTTCCCCGTCTCTCCCCGATGAAAAAGGCTTGGTTTGCCCCCGGAAAGGGAGAGGGGAACAGGAAGATCGTCATGAAAGATACCCTTGCCTTTGTGATGGCTGGAGGCCGCGGCGAGAGATTGATGCCCCTTACCGAGGATCGCACCAAGCCTGCCGTTCCCTTCGGGGGCATGTATCGCCTTATCGATTTCACCCTGAGCAACTGCGTCAACTCGCAGATCTACAAGATCATCGTGCTCCCCCAGTACAAGTCGCAGTCCCTTAACGACCACCTGGAGGCGGGCTGGAATATCCTGAGCCAGAAAATAGGCCACTTCCTGAAAGTCGTGCCCCCCCAGCAGCGGGTCGGTCTCGACTGGTATCGGGGCACCGCTGATTCCGTCCGGCAGAACCTCTACCTTGTCGAGCGTCATCACCCCCAGAACATTCTCATCCTCTCCGGAGATCACATCTACAAGATGGACTACGGCCTTTTCCTCCACTACCACCAGGAGAAAAAAGCGGACCTGACCATTTCCCTTTTGGAGGTAGACAAGGACCTGGCCCATCAGTTCGGGATAGCGGAGGTGGACGAGGATTTCCGGATTGTGGCGTTCCGGGAAAAACCCAAGGAAAACGTGAAAACCATTCCCGGCGATCCAAGCCGGGTCCTCGCCTCGATGGGAATCTACGCATTCCGGACGGAAACCCTGATGAAGACCCTCCAGTCCGGAGAGGAGGATGACTTTGGCCGCGACATCATCCCCAAGATGCTCGATGCCCATCGCGTCTATGCCTACCCCTACGCCAAGAGCAACCGGATTGAAGACATCATCTATGTGACTGCGGAAAGCGGTGAGCGCGAGCCGCGCCTAGAGGACCGCACCCGGGATTCCGCTTACTGGCGGGACGTGGGGACCCTCGATGCTTACTGGAACGCCAACATGGACCTCACCGGAGTGGATCCTTTCTTCAACCTCTACGGCGTTAAATGGCCGATTCACACCAACCTGATCCTGGCACCGCCGGCCAAGTTCATCTTCAGCAACGAGCGGCCTGAAGGTTTTCGAGTGGGCAAAGCTTTGGATTCCCTCGTCGCCCCGGGGTGCATCATCAGCGGTATCGTGCGCAATTCCGTGCTCGCCTGTAACGTGGTCGTCCGCAGCTGGGCAACGGTGGATGAATCGGTGATCCTGGACGATGTGGTGGTGGGCCGAAACTGCAAGATCAAGAAAGCGATCATCGACAAGCACAACATCATCCCCCCTCACACGGAGATCGGGTACAACCCGAGCGAGGATCGAAAGAACTTCCCCCTCACTCCCAGGGGGATCGTGGTGGTTCCCAAGGGGTATTACAAGGGCCTCCATCCCCTCAGCTCGCCACCTCGCTAGAAGTTTTCGTAAATACGCGCACGTACTCACCACGGAGACACAGAGGACGCAGAGAAATTCAAATCTTTCATTTGCCGGGATATACCGGCAAATGAAAGGTGTGACTCTGCGTGTGGGGAAAGGTTTTGAATGAGAAGATCAGAGGACCAGACTCCCTCATGGTTCAAAGGGGCCATGCGATGAAATCACTCCCCCCTCCGCCGAAGGCGGACGAGCAACTTGCCCATTCGCGGTACCTCCCGCGAATGGGCAAAAACTCTCTTCTCCGTGTCCTCTGTGCCTCGGTGGTGAACGAGGGTTTGTGTCCGTAATCATCAGCAGCGGAACTGGGGCTGGTGTTGTCGCAGGAGCCGGGCAATAACGCCGGCATGTCTTTCCGCAGCCCCCCGATTCTCCAGAAGCGCTTCCCTTGCCCTCTTGCCTTGAACGGCAGCCGACTCCGGGTGCTTCAGCAACCATAGAGCCTTTTCAGAAAACTCTTCCCTATTGCGGACCTCGATGCCGGCCCCCACTCTTTCCAAAAGAGCCTTGGCATCGAGAAAGTCCTCCATGTGGGGACCGTAGAGGACCACCTTTCCCCATGCGGCTGCTTCCAGCGGGTTCTGGCCTCCTAATGGGACAAGGCTGGCGCCGCAGAAATTAATGCTTCCCACGCTGTAGAGACGGAAAAGCTCTCCGAAGCTGTTCACGATCACCACGGGGGCCTCGCGCTCCGCTCGTCCATCTCCCAATTCAGTGCGGAGTTGATACCGAAAGCCCCGGCTCTTGAGGAGCGATTCGACGGCAGGGGTACGGGCGATGTGTCTGGGCGCGATGAGGAGGACCATGTCCGGGAAACGACTTGCCATCTTCTCGTACACATCCAGGATGATTTGCTCTTCCCCTTCCCGGGTACTTCCGGCGACGAACACAGGCTGGGAAGGATGGAGGTTCAGTGTCTTTCGGATGTCGCTGCCTTCCCCGGAATTGGCCTCTTTCATCAGCAGGTCATACTTTGCGTTACCGTTGACCTCCACCCTTTCGGGGTCTGCGCCGATCTCAATGATCCGTGAGGCATCCTCTTCAGTGATCATGCTGAGGGCATCCACGTTACCCAGCACTTCCCTGAAAAAAGACTTGAATCGGCGGTACCTTTCAACGGATCTGACCGATATGCGGCCGTTGATCACGGCGATTTTGATCCCTTTTCGGCGTGCTTCACTCAACCAGGCGGGCCATATCTCGGTTTCAAGGAAGACCATGATGTCCGGTTGGACTGTGGACAAGGCCCTTCGCACGGTCATGAAGAAATCGAGGGGCGCATAGAGCACGGATGATTCCCTGAACGTCTCCTCTGCAAGGGTATGGCCGTGCTCGGTGTTGGTGGAAACAACCATGTCGCTTCCCGGCACCCGCCTATGGAGAGCATCGGCGACCGCCCTCGCCACCTTGACCTCACCCAATGAGGCGGCGTGGATCCAGATCCTGGGACACCCCGGTTCCTTCGGAGCTATGGTCTCCGGCAGAAGCCCGAGGCGCTCCTTCAGCCCGTTTTGATGGCGCCCGCTCAGCCGGGTATAGACCCAAAAGGGAGGGATGCAGGTGAGAAAAGCACCGGTTGAAAGGGCCTTGTATGCGTTATAAAGGAAGCTCATCGCTCTCTCGTAAACCCGTGCGGGTGGTTCGTGCGGTTCTCGAAGAGGGGGGCGCTCTCTTTTCTTCGATTCCAGGGCTCCCGGGCTGGTCTTTTCAATGACTTATCTGCGAGGGAAACTTGCCCCCTCCACCGTTCTCCCGAACGGGAGCCGGGGCTTCCCCCACAGATAAGTCACGAAAAGACGGCGCCCTCCCGCCAGTCACTCCGAAAAGACACCGCCCCCCTCTTCAAGTTTGACGTCAGAGCAGTTTCTGCGTTCGTGCATTTTTCATCCCCTCGCTTTTCCGTAGAAACGGTAGAGGGGAGTCGCGACTCTTTTCTTGAAAACGGAAACGTTTTGATTATAGATTGTTCTTTCATTGAAACCAAATCAAAACTGACCGCGGAGGTGGAGAAATGAGGAAGATCGAGAGGGCGATCATCAGTGTCACCGACAAATCGGGGGTCGTGGAATTCGCCAAAGCCCTTGCTGGCTTCGGGGTTGAGATCCTTTCAACCGGAGGAACAGCCAAGGCCCTTCGTCAAGGGGGGGTCTCCGTCAAAGAGATCTCCGAGTACACCGGGTTCCCGGAGATGCTGGATGGCCGTGTGAAAACGCTCCATCCCAAGGTGCACGGCGGTCTCCTGGGCATGCGCGACAACCCGGAGCACGTGAAGATGATGAAGGAGCACGGCATCAGGAACATCGACCTCGTGGTGGTGAACCTGTATCAGTTCGAAAAGACGGTCGCGAAGGAAGGCGTCACCATCGAGGAGGCGATCGAGAACATCGACATCGGCGGCCCCACGATGCTTCGATCCTCGGCAAAGAACTACAGGGATGTGACGGTCGTCGTGGACCCCGCGGACTACAGCGTCGTCCTCAAGGAAATGAAGGAACTGGGGGGCGCCACTTCCATCCAGACACGGTTCCGCCTCGCCAAGAAGGTCTTCGCCCTCACCCATCAGTATGACGGGGCGATCACCCGGTACCTTTCAAAAGCAGAAGGGCCAAAATGAATCGCTTCTGTTGAAAAGGCGCTCCCTCTCTGCGGGTGACTCGTCACACGGGCATTCATCCGCCCTTTCGGGAGCTTTTCTTCGAACCCCCTTTCTCTTTTTCCAGGCAAGGGGCATTCTTCTGAACCAGCCGCTTTTTCTTGCTGCAGTAAAGAGCCTGGAAGGTGCGGCAACTGCCCGAGCCGTCCAGCGCTTCTTCTTTCGGCCAGCTTGCGTGGCGGCATTTCATGTCACAGAAGTCCATAACCCCCTCCGCAGTCAACCGACACTTCCTCCCTCGTGAGTTCCTCAAACAGGTTTGGAGCCAAGGCTTCGCAAACTAAGTCAGGCTGAACCGGTTGTCAAGACAAAGGCATGTCCCTGGCCGACACCCGGGGTCGGCAAGGAAGACCCTCTCCCGGCGGTTGGCGCCGCGACAGAATGCATCAACGACCTCTTGAGACAGGAGACCAGTTTGAAGTTGACACCCCCCCCTCGATTTCCTATGATTCAGCCCACTGAAAACGCTGTCCTTTTCACCCGCCTTCGCAGGAAGGCAGGGTCTCCCGGCCGGGGAGGAATGCTGGTGCCCTCCGAAGCCTTGGCGCCCGTCCTCCGCAGTAGCCTGCTACGGAGGATGGGAAGGAGGACTGGAGCTTCGGCGGGTTACGCCGTACCGGAGGTGCCACGGGCTCCTGATCGAGGGGCTCCACGTTCAGTGCTTTTTTCTCAACCAATGATTATCTTGCTCCTGTCAGGGAAGAATGAAAGGGAAGGTGTTGCATGGGCGAGTCTGTGCTGAATGGCAAGAGGATTCTGGCGGTTGACGACGAACCGGATGTCCTGGAGTTTCTGGAAGAAGAGGTCCTGGAGGCAGCGCCGAATTGCAAGTTTGACAAGGCGACGAGCTTTGAGGCGGCGGCTGACCTGATCCAAGCCAACAGGTATGACCTGGTGGTCCTCGACATCATGGGGGTTCGGGGTTTCGACCTCCTGGAGCTGGCCGTCAAGCGCCAGTTCAGGGTGGCCATGTTTACGGCTCATGCCCTCACCCCGGAAGCGCTGAAACGCTCCTATGACATGAAGGCCCACGCCTTTCTGCCCAAAGAAAAGCTCAAAGAGATCGTTCCCTTTCTCGAAGACGTTCTGAAATACGATTACGCCACCGGCTGGAAGCGCCTGCTGAAAAAACTGAACCGTTTCTTCAACGATGCCTTTGAATCGGACTGGGAAAAGAAAACGGGCATGAACTGGAGAGAGTGGGGAAAATAGCTTAATCATAAAGCAAAAAGAGCCTGTGCAGGAGCTGATCCTCGCAGGCTCCTTCGCTTTTCGGGCTTCTACTTCATCAGCATATCCGGAAGGAAAGTGCAAATTTGCGGAAAAAGGAACAGCAGAACGGCGCACAGGAGGAGGCTCAGCAGAAAGGGATAAACGCCGCTGTATATCACGCCGAATGATTCCTTGGTGATGTTCTTCACGACGAACACATTGATCGCCACAGGGGGGATGACCACCCCGATCATGACCGTGATGGCGATGATCATGCCGAACCAGATGGGGTTGAAGCCGAGCTTGATGATGACGGGGTAGAAGATGGGCGTTGCCAGAACCATGAACGCAAGGTCGTCGATGAACGAACCGCCGAGGAGATAAATGATGCCTATGACCACCATGATCGTGTAACGATGGTAGGGAAGGCCGATCACCCAGTCGGCCGTGATCATGGGGATCTTGGACACCGCGAGGAAATGCCCAAGGATCGTTGATCCCGCGATCAGCATCAGAACCATGCAAGCCGTGCGCAGGGACTCCGCGACCGACTTCACAAAACCTCTGAACTTCATGTCCCCCTTCACCACGGTCAACACGAGGACCGCAAAGGTCCCCACGCTTCCCGCCTCCGTGGGGGTGAAAAAGCCTTTCATCAGGCCGCCGATGACCAGGAGAAAAATGACGATCACCCAGATGACCTCCGGCAGAGAGGCAATCCGGGCTTTCCACGTGGATTTCTCCCCTTTCGGGCCCAGGTTCGGGTTGATCTTGCACCACCCATAGATGATGACGATGAAAAAGAAAGAAATGATCAGGCCGGGAATCAGGCCTGCCAGGAACAGCCGGCCGATGGATTGCTCCGTGATGATGCCGAAAACGATCAGGGTAACGCTCGGCGGGATGAGGATCCCGAGGGTCCCCACGGTCGCCACAATCCCTGTTGAAAGCTTCTTGGCATAGCCGTAGCGGTCCATTTCCGGAACCGCGACGCTCGCGAAAGTGGCGGCCGTGGCGGGGGAAGAGCCGCATATCGCCTTGAAGGCCGTCGCTCCGGCCACGGTGGCCATGGCGAGGCCCCCTGGGATATGCCCGATGAACTTATAAGCCGAATCGTACAGCCTCTTGGCAATACCCGCGTTGAAAGCGATTTGCCCCATGAGGACAAACAGGGGAATGACGGTGAACCCGTAGTTGGCAAACACATCGAACACGTCTTTGGCCAGCAGGTTCAGGGCTGCCTTCATGGAGACGAGGTAGCTGAAACCCAGAAAGCCGATCAGGGCCATGGCAAATCCCAGCTCGATCCCTGTCAGGAACAGGACCAGGACG
Organism: Deltaproteobacteria bacterium; assembly: GCA_020060805.1. GTDB lineage: Bacteria > Desulfobacterota > DSM-4660 > Desulfatiglandales > HGW-15 > JAHECH01. Next base: position 14,092 of record JAGUZM010000502.1, read on the forward strand.
ACGGCCAGGCCTATGATCCCAACCATCACCTCACTCATACTTGCCTCCGAAAATCTTCAGGACATCGCAAGAGAGGACGAGACACTGGATCAAGCAGCATAGGCCCAAGCCATAGGCGACCGGATAGAAGGGGAGCTGCAGGGTGAGGGAAACTTCCCCTGATTTCTGGAGGTCTGCGCCGTACTTGATCAGGTTCCAGCCGATCAGGAAAAACAACACGCCGCTCACGCATCTCGTTGCGGCGTTGAAGACATTTCTCACCTTCTTTGAGAACCTGAGTATGAAGAAATCGACGAAGATGTGGCCCCTCAGCCAGGACGTGTATGGGATGGCGAATCCAATGACCACGGCCCCTGAGAAAGCGACCAGCTCGTACGTCCCGACAACGGGTGTCCGAAAAGACCTCAATATCACGTCCAGGACCGTCAGGAGCATGAGGAAGGTGAGGCTGATTCCGGCGATGACATTCAGAAATCGGCTGAGCGCTCTCACTTTATCGAGGAATCCATCCATGGGCAGCCCCTTTGATCGCCAGGCATGGCTTTGAAAAAAATCCGGGGGGAGTCGGGAACATCCTGCACCCCTCCCCCCGATCAGGTTACTGCATCTTTTTCATCTCTTCCTGATAGAATTTCAGGACTTCCTCCCCGGGCAGCCCTTTGTCTTTCATGTTCTTCACATACTCGTCAAGAAGGGGTTGGACCGCCTTGGCCCACCGAGCGTCCTCTTCTTTTGAAAGGGAGACGATCTTGTTGCCGAGAGACTGGGTGTATTCCTTTCCCCCTTTGTCGATCTCATCCCAGTTGGCTCCCTGCTTGACCATCCACTCTTCGTTGATCTCTTGGATCGTCTTCTTGACATCTGCGGGCAGGGCATTCCACTTGTCTTTGTTCATCACCACGAAAAACGCCGTGCTGTAAGAAGCCCCAAAATCTTCCGTGCTGGACTTGACCACCTCTCCCCATTTCCATGTCTTGAGAGCCTCAAAAGGCGCCAGAGATCCCTCCACCACGCCCCTGCTCAAGGAGTCATAGGTTTCACCCATGCCCATCGCAACGGGGGTGCCCCCCAGGGCGCCGACGATTTTCGCAGCCAGTCCCGTCGAACGGATCTTCATCCCCTTGAGATCTTCCAGCTTGTTGACGGCCGTCTTGGTATGGAGAAGCCCGGGTCCATGGCCGTGGAGGTACATGACTTCAACCTCATCCATTTCCTTCGGTTTGAACTTCTTGTAGTAGGCATTCAGCAGTTTTGTGGCAACCAGGCCGCTCTTGATCCCCAGGGGCAAATCCGCAACCTCTGTCAGCGGGAATTTGCCTCTCGTGTAGGCAAAGACAGACATCCCGATATCGGAAATCCCCTTGACCACCCCGTCGTAACATTGAGGCGCCGGGGTCAATGTGCCGCCCGGGAACATGGTGACTTTCACTTTTCCGTTCGTCCTTTTTTCAATCTCCTTACCCCATTCCGTGGCAACGCCAGTCTGTGGGGCGGGAGCGGGGAAGAAGATCGAATATTTGAGCTCAACCGGCGCCGTTTGTGCCAGAACAGGAGATGCAAAGAATGAATACCCGATAAAAGCTAGACACCAAGCCATCACCAGCCATTTTCCAAGTCTCATATTTTCCCTCCTTCTTGCGTTGGGGTTTAAGGTTTTGGGTTTCTCCTTCACTCTGACCTCTTCCGCTCCACTCCCATTCGCGATGGATAGGGGTGCGAGAAAACAAAGAGCCGGCTTGCACCCATGATGCTCTCACGGCTGCAGCCGGCTCACCTTCCTCTTTCAAGACACCGTTTCACGGGGGCGACAATCCTTTCTTCAGGGTTTTCAAGGATTGTTCTTCGCGCTTCCAGTGACCGCCAGATTCCAACACGCCTGCTGTTCAGCAGCTCTGCTGCGGAGAAACAGTTTTCAACCTGCGGCCCGGTCACCAGGTTGATGACCGCCACAAAATAGCTACATTGTACTTATATTTTTCCGATCCTTTTTTGTCAAGGGAAATTGGGTTATGCCTCAAGCCCCACAGTTAGTGGGGTCGATTCGGGCTACCCCTCATCGCCGTTGACAACATGCCATTTCTCAACTAGAAATTCAAGAAAAGAAAAAAGCCGGCCCCGTGAACCATGGTGCCGGTTGTTGAAGTCAACGACGATGACGGAGGACCTCACATGGCGACCAAGAGAACGGAGTGGGGAGGATACTGGAATCCTGTCCTCGAAACCCTGCCCCATGAGAAGATCCAAAAGCTTCAGTTCAGGAAATTCAAGAGGGTTTTCAAGTGGACCTACGAGCGATCCAAATTTCACAGGCTCCTTTACGACAAGGCGGGCGTCAGACCCAGGGATATAAGAACCATGGACGATCTCAGACGCATCCCGACGGTCGAGAAATCCATGATGAGAGATATCCAGAGGAAAGACCCCTTCCCCTATGGGGATGCCCTCTGCGTGCCTCTCGAAGAAGTATCCGAGTTTCGCCAGACGAGCGGCACCACGGGCCAGCCTGTCTACCAACCCGATACCTGGCAGGACTGGGAGTGGTGGGCCGAGTGCTGGGCCTATATCCTCTGGGCTCAGGGATACCGGCCCTCGGACCGGGTTTTTCTCCCCTTCGGTTACAATGTCTTCGTCGCTTTCTGGGCCGGCCATTATGCGGCCGAGAAAATCGGAGCAGAGGTCGTGCCCGGCGGGGTCCTGGACACCCAGGCCCGAATTCTCAAGATTCAAGAACTCAAGTGCACGGCCATGATGGCCACACCCACCTATGTGCTCGGCATGGCGGACACCGCGAAAAACCGGATGGGCATCGACCCTGCGTCCCTGACCATCAGAAAAATCACCTGCGCAGGAGAACCGGGGGCGAGTATTCCCACTACCAAGAGACGCATGGAGGACGCATGGGGTGCCAAGGTCTTTGATCATGCGGGCGCAACCGAAATAGGGGCGTGGTGTTTCGAGTGTGAGGCGCAGCCTGGGGGTCTCCACGTGAACGAGGCTTTCTTCCTCGTGGAGATCCAGGACGTCAGGACGGGCGAATTCATCACTGAACCCGGACGACAGGGCAAAATGATCATCACCGCATTGGACCGTCAGGCCCAGCCGTGCGTACGGTTCGACTCCAAGGATGTGATTGAATGGGCTCCGGAACCCTGCCCCTGCGGACGAAGCTTCCGGCTGATCAAGGGGGGGGTGGTCGGCAGGGCCGACGACATCACCAAAGTGAAAGGGGTGCTCCTCGCCCCTTCGGCGATCGAAGAGGTGGTGAGAGGGGTCGAGGGGTTGGGCGACGAGTTCGAGGTGATCGTGGACAAAGAGGGGGATATCGACCGCATCACCCTGAAAATCGAGATTCTCAAAGGCCGGGAAGGAGAGCGCAAGCGCATCGAGTCCGAGCTCAAGGACCAGCTCAGGCTCAAGACGAACCTCGGCTACATCCTGGAGTTCCACGACTACGGCTCTCTCCCCAGGTACGACGTCAAGGCGAAGCGGTTTAAGGATATGAGGGGGAAACACTGATCGACGGTGCAGGGTACAAGGTGCACGGTGTAAAGGGAGGTTCTATGCCACGCAAAATGGACCTGAAAGAATTGGACAAGAAAATCCAGTCCATGAAGAAAACAGCGGAGGAGCTCAAGAAAATGGGAAGCGGGTTTCCGGCACTTGCCAGGAATACCGCCCGCATCCTGGCGAGCATCAAGATGCTTGAGCTCAACATCTCTGATCTTGTCGAAGCAGGGGCGGATAAATGAAAACCGTCAGCCGATCAGCCGGTCCCAATCAAGCCCCTTGAAAGTCTGGTGAAGGTAGTGATCGTCTTCCATCCCATGGAACGATAGGTTGACAAAAACCTGGCGGGCCACCCGTTTGACATCGCCCAGAGGGATTACCTCGTCCTTTCTGCCATGGTAGATCTCCACGGGAGTGGAGATTTTCCTCGAGCCGTAACCCGCAAACTTCAGATGGTTGATCGCCGGAGCCAGAAGAATCAGCCGTGCGACCCTGCTTTCATTCTCCATGGCAAAAAGGGATGCCATCAACCCGCCAAAGCTCGAGCCCACTAAAATGATCCCCGACGCCCCGGCGACGGTCCGGTTGAGCTTTTTCATGCGCTCTTCAAGGGTGCCGGTGAAATGGGGGATAACCATATCCGGGTACCTTTCCCTGAAAAAGACCGCCTTCGTACCCCGGTTGCTGCTCTCCAGCCCGTGGATGAACATCCTCAACGCCATGAGGCTTCCTCCCTAGCCACAGCCGATGCTCTTTTTCACCTGCCCCTCCATCGCCCTTTCGATCTCTTTCTTGGTCGCATCCCTGACATCGGTAACCTCGAAGTCCACGGTGACTTGAATACCCGCCATGGGCAGATTGAAATCTACGACGACGGTGCGAGGCTTCACTTCCACCACCTTGAAAGAAATGAGGGTGCCCATCTTCATCTGACGGTAGAACTGTCCCTCCACAAGGCGCTGTTTGATCAGGCCCTTTTTCGGGATCTCCCTGACGAGGGAGGGGTCATGTTCCCCGTAGATTTCCTTTGCCGGTATGGCCACCCTCTTCCTCTCTCCCGCCTCGCATCCTTCCAGGGCTTTTTCGAGGCTCGGTACCTGGCGTTCCACGCCATAGATAAAGGTAATCGTTTCCGGGGAATGATCCTTGGACGTTCCGTCAAGAAGATGGGAGCTCATGGTGTATTTCAGGGTCACCTCTTTTTCCGGCTGAACGGATGACATGAGATCTCCTATGAGATGTGCAGGATTTCGAACTCCTGGATCCCTCGGGGGGTTCTCACCTTGACCTCATCCCCTACCCTTGAGCCTATCAGGGCCTGCCCGATCGGGGAGTTCACGGAGATTTTGCCTTTCTCGGGCTCTGACTCATAGGGGCCCAGAAGCTGGTATTCGATTTCCTCCTCCGTCTGAACGTCGAAGAGCCGGACGGTTCTCCCGAACACGACCCTGTCCGTGGGCCCTGTATCCACCTCGATCACCTCGGCCTTGCCGATGATCACCCGCAGCTCGTTGATTCTTCCGTCCAGGAAGGACTGCCTTTCTTTCGCCGCGTGGTATTCAGCGTTCTCGCTCAAGTCTCCATGACCCCTCGCTTCTTCAATGGCTCGGATGTTGGCGGGTCTTTCCACCCTTTCCAATTGGCTCAGTTCTTCCTTCAGCTTTTCGAGGCCTCCTCGCGTCATCGGAATTCTATCCATGCCAGCTTCTCTCCAATCTAAATTCTAAGAATCGGGTTAAATCGTTTTGGTTTAGAATCGGCCGGTCCGTGATCCTTGATCGTATCCCTTCGCAAATCATTCTCTCGGCACGGTGGGCAGCATCTTTTGCGGTTCGGTCAACAGGAATTCCCCTTTCTCGATCCAGTCCTTGAGGGTCCGGGCGATTTCCAAGGCCCGGATGTGGGAGGAGAGCGGCACGGTGTGAACCTCTTCGCCCCGGAAGCGGATCTTCCCGCTCTTGAGCTCCGCATAGCTCACCTGGCCGAGGCTCTTGCTCTCGCCCTTCGGGTAGTCCTTCCCGTAGTCTATGATCTGGGTGAAAATCTCCTCATCGGAGACGCCCGTGAAACGGGCCATTTCCGCATTCACGATGGGTATGGGCACCCCCAGGCCGACAGCGAGGGAGCAGCCATAGCCGAGCATGCTCACCCCTGCGATCCACCGGGGGTTCATCTCCTTCAGATTCCCCATGACCATCAGCGTCCCCGAGGGCGAGAGGGGCACGCCGTTTGGTCCCCTCTTCACACCGGGGCGATGCTGGGTTCCCGGTCCGATGATGTGGCCCTGGGCGCCGCCGAGGAAAATCCGCGTTCCCAAACCCATGGTGAGATAGTAGGGGTCATTGAGGAGAGGGCTCAGCTGGCCGGACGTGGAATAATTGGCGTTTCCTCCTCGGGGCTTCAAAACGCCCATGTAAGTATAGATCGTCTTGTTCGACAGATTGACGGCGCAGTTGTAGTTCTGATAGCCGTTCCTCGGGTTGAGGAGCACGGCATCGGGGAAGTCCGCCAGTTTCACCCTCTTGTTGATTTTCTTGTTCGGGTAGCAATCCGTGCCGTATGCCGTCGCCTTCAGCCTCACCGTTTTGCCCGCCACCAGATCCTGGATCGCGTGGCCTCCGCCGTACTTGAATTGACCCGGATGGACCCGGTTGAGGGGATCATCCTCCGCAGGCTCCGTGGCCCCGATGTAGATGTCCACTGCTGCGACGCCGGCGTAGGCAGGAACGTCATTCAGCCAGACCTTTGCCGCTTTGATGGCCGGCTTGGTGTGTCCGAAATTGATAAACGCCCCTGAGGAGCACATGGGCGAAAAGGTTCCCGTGGTGACGACGTCCACCTCCCTCGCCGCTTTTTCAGCCCCCTTGCGTTTGACGATCTCCGTCATTTCGTCGGCGGTGACAACCACGACCTTTCCCGCCTTTATCCTTTCGTTGATTTCCTTTATCGTTTTATAAGTTTTCCTCGGCGCCACAGCTTTCGCCTCCCCTGAGCGTTTCAGTGAGCTGTCACTATAGGACCTTCCCGCCATCAAGACAAGAGTAAAGTTACCGCCTTGAGCGGCCTGTCTTGACTTTCCGTCCTGTTTTCCTGTATGGTTCTTGACGAGTCTGAACGATTTCATTCGGTGGAGAGGCGATGCAAAAACCGCTTCATATCGGTTCCCTGACCATTCAAGAGAAGGGGCCCTTTTTTCTGATTGCCGGGCCGTGTGTGATTGAGAGCGAGGAGATCACTTTCGAGGTGGCCCGCTTTCTGAGAGAAACGCAAGATCTCCTCGGCATTCCCGTCATCTTCAAGACGTCCTACAACAAGGCGAACAGGACGTCTATCGATTCCTACCGGGGTCCCGGGATTGACAAGGGTCTTGAGATCATCCGCAAAGTCAAAGAGATGACAGGGCTGCCTGTTCTTTCGGATGTCCATGAGCCGGCGGATGTGGGAAAAGCTGCCGCTGTGCTCGACGTCATCCAGATACCCGCTTTCCTATGCCGGCAGACAGACCTTCTTCTGGCAGCTGGTCAGACAGGCCTGCCCATCAACATCAAGAAAGGCCAGTTCCTCTCTCCCTGGGACATGGAGCAGGCCCTCAACAAGGTGACCTCCGTGGGCAACCGACGGGTGCTCCTGACGGAGAGGGGGTCTTTTTTCGGTTACAACAACCTGGTTGTGGA
>JAGUZM010000228.1 GCA_020060805.1 Deltaproteobacteria bacterium
CACCTTCACCCTGACCAGGATCCGGTTGGCGATCAGCTCCGGCATCCGGCTCTTCATGAAAACGAAGGAGACCATCATGAACCCCCAGTATATCCCCAACACGTCCCATTTGATCGCCTTGAACAGGGCGTCCATGGGCGATATGGCCCCTAAGGCAAGGAGCAAAGCCGTTGCCCCCAGGGAGGCGTATGCGAGTTTCACTTTCCTGCTCAGGGCCAACGCGTAACAGGCCAAGAAGATCGCAAGAATGATAATCTTTTCATTCGTCATCATCGGTCACAGGTCCCCTCACAAGAGATTTCTTAGAGTTTGGCTAGCAAACCCTCAAGGGCTAATCAAGACAAAAACAGAACCTTGAGGGGCCTCTCCCCCTGTCAGGGGGGAGAGGCGAAGGAGGAGGGTGAGTAAGGGTCTTTGGCCTAGCTCAGCCTTTTTGCAATCTCAGGCCAGAGCTTGTAAGCGCCGAAAATAGCAAGGGCCAGCGATTTCAAGGGGATCAGCCATCTCCAGAAGATTTCCGGAACAACCCGCGTTGTCCAGGGTGCAAGCACAGCCGCCACGACTGTTCCGATCACGAAGCTCGGAAGCAGCATGTAGTCCACGATAACGCCCGTGTAAAGCAGGGAAAACCACATCACCACTGCGGCAAGGCAGGTCATGCCCTCCGCGAAGGATGTCACAGCCACCATGCTCTTCACCGGAACGCCTGAGAGGAGTCCTCCGATGGTGATGACAGGGCCGTAGCCGCCGCCGCCGACTCCCTTGTTGAATCCTCCCACGAAGGCAAAGATCCACATGAGCGCTGGTCTGTATTTGAAGTCTTTCACCGCCGTGAAGACGGAGCAAACCCCCATCACAAGCAGCAGAACCGTCACGTAAAACTTGATCCAGAACTTATGAACCTGGATGATCGAGTAAACCGCACTTATGGAGATCGCAGTAGCTGCCATACCCGTGGCGGCAATGATGATGACGAGCTTGGTGGTCTCGTTCATCGGCCTCAGCTTCCACTCCACGTTTTCAAACTCGCCGTGAACGATGCCTGCGACAAGCCCGGTCACCATCTCCGTGATCATGATAAGGGGAACCACCTGCAGCGGGCTAAACCCCAGGAACATCAGGAGCGGGCTCAGTATGGTGCCATAGCCCATGCCTCCTGCCGAATCGACCCACTCCATGAACGCGCACAGGGCAACAACCCACCAGATAATGGTCCAGCTGTCTGTGCCCGCCCATCCCCTGGCTATCACGAATTCCGAGGGAATTCTCTGGGTGAATTCAAAAGGGTTTCCGGCAAGCCACCAGGCGATGATGAAGAGAACACCGAACATCACAATGTACTTGATGAAGGTTGTGACCTGCTCCCTCGTGACCACTGCTCGCTCAGCCATGGTAGGCTTTGCTTTTTCAACTTCCCGGGCAATCTCCCATCCCCGCTTTTGATCAACCTTCTGTTCCATGAGTCACCTCCTTATTTTTCGATCTCTTGAAAACCGCAAAAAACAACAAGGCATCTGCGCTGTTTCGTCCTCCGTAAGACGCGCTTTCAATTTACATGCCACGGCCTGCGGGGCTGTCCTTCCCATGCATAAGCAACTGTTTTTATGCGTCAAATTTGATCCGGGGATGTTTCTCGGGCTCTGCATTTACAGAGAAAAGAAGGCCCTGGGGGGCGATTTGTAAACTGGAAGATGACATCCCTGACCTTTGCTGATTTACATCACTAAGATCATTCGGTGGGATGGCGGGAGGTTTGGGGCGGATGAGTCGTTGTTTTGACGCGGTTTACGGAGGGTTTGGAGGTGGTCCACACCGGTTCCTGAAGACATGATGCAACTGGCATTCGTTTTGCAATTGTGCTTTTTGACCGCCGTCCTTCGGCGGTGGCACAACGGCTCCGGCTCCTTGGAGTTTCACATGCGTCGAAGGAAAGTTGATGAAATCCTTCAGCCTTACGTAGAAGGTGTACCCCTGGATCCATCCGTGCATCTGGGAGACCAGATCATCCACGCCATCGAGCTGATGGTCAGGAACAACATGAAGTGCATCGCCGTTCTCAGGAACCAGAGACCCGTGGGCATCGTCAGGCTCGAGGACGCCTTCCTCAAGATTGGCCTTCAAAGGGAACCCTTGAAGCAGCCCTCGCCTTGAGGTTACTTGACCGAAAGATCAGCCCCCTTGGTGAAGGGAGCCGGGGAGGCTGTTCGACAATTTGCTCTCCCTCGGAGACTGTGTCTCAAGGCCTTTTGAGGGGGGCTTACTCGGGTTTTGGCTTGAATTGCTCGGCGTCAATGCCCGCTTCTTTCATCAGCCGGTGGAGATACTGCCTCTGGATCCCCGCCATGTCAGCAGCCTTGCTGATGTTGCCGCCGCTCTCTCTCAGCAACGACATGATATACTGGTTATGAAACATGCTGATCATTTTGTCTTTCGCGTCCTTGAAGGAGAGGCGGGCGATGTCCTCCTTCAGTTCCGGGTGCGGCAGCTCCCCCTCTGCGTCGAGGTGGAGATTTTTCACCTGAAGGGTACTGGATGTGCAGAAGATGACCCCTCGCTCGATCAGGTTCTCCAGCTCCCTCACGTTCCCCGGGTACTCCCTTGAAAGCAGGGCCTGCATCGCCTCCGGTGAGATGTCCCGGACCTCTTTGCGATTGGTCTCAGCATATTTCTTGAGGAAGTGGTAGGCCAGGAGAGAGATATCCTGTTTCCTCTCCTTGAGCGGAGGCAAGTCAATGTGGATCACGTTGAGGCGATAGTAGAGGTCTTCCCTGAAATGCTTGTCATTGATGTCGGCCTTCAAGTTGTGATTCGTCGCAGCGACGAAACGGAGGTCCGCCTTTTTCGTCACCAGGCTTCCCACAGGCTTGTATTCACCCTCCTGCAAAAGCCGCAGGAGTTTGGTCTGCATATTGATGCTCAAGTCGCCGATCTCGTCCAGGAAAAGGGTCCCCTCGTGGGCCTCTTCGACAAGGCCTCTTTTGTCTTTCCATGCTCCGGTGAAGGCCCCTTTCACATGGCCGAAGAGTTCGCTCTCGATGACCTGCTCCGGGATGGCCGTACAGTTGACGGTGATGAACTTCTTGGAACTTCTCAAGCTGTTCTGGTGGATCGCTCTTGCCACGAGCTCCTTTCCCGTGCCACTCGCCCCGGTGATGAGCACCGTCGCCATGGTCGGGGCGACCTGCCTGACCCTTTCCATCAGCTGCTTCATCACGGGCGTTGAGCCTACCAGAAGAGGAAACCCCTCCTTGTCTGCCAGGGCCTGGCGCAGCTGGAGGTTTTCCTGGACCATCTCCTGCCACTGCATGACTTTTCCGATGGAGACGAGAATTCTTTCCCGTTTGAAAGGCTTGGTTATATAATCGTAAGCCCCGTTCCGAATCGCCTCCACAGCGGTCTCGATCGTCGCGTAAGCGGTGAGGATGACAACGGAAACATTCGGGTTGACACTTTTCACCGCATCGAGAACTCTGATCCCGTCCATCTTGGGCATTTTCAGGTCCGTGATGACCAGGTCAAAATGGCTCTCCTTGAACAGTTCGAGGGCCTTTACCGGATCTCCTTCGGTCACAACCTCATAGGCCGTTTCCTCGCTGATGATCCTTCTGAGCAGGGCGAGCATATCTCTTTCATCGTCTATGATCAGTATTCGACCTGGCATAAGGTGTCTCTCTATATCCCCCTGTCCCCCTTTGTCAAAGGGGGATCGAGGGGGATTTAGTTCTGGGTTAAGAGTTTAATCGTAAACGTCGTTCCTCTCGGTTTGAGGGACGAGCCCCTGTGGCTGGTGCAATCAATCGTACCGCCGTACTTGGCGATGATGCCGTAGCTGACAAAAAGCCCGAGACCCGTGCCTTCCCCTTCCGGCTTGGTGGTGAAAAAAGGCTCGAAGATACGATCCATGTGCTCTTCCTTTATCCCCGTGCC
>JAGUZM010000224.1 GCA_020060805.1 Deltaproteobacteria bacterium
GATGTCAATTCAATTTCGAGACTGTTAATAACGAGCAATCGCATGCTACGTCAGCAAGTCGACCGTTCGCCCTGAGGTATCGAAGGGCGAACAACCAAACCCTTTGCCCAATCCGTTCGCGCTTCGATACCTCAGCACGAACGGAATCGAGTTCCCTCAAGTTAGCGCTTATGCCCTATGGGGCCGTACAAAGGACTAATTCAACCAATTTCCGAGAAACGATAATTCCTTGGTGAGATGCGGACTTGAACAAGGCAGGATGGCGAGAGGCATTTCCAATATCACGGACGACATCGCCTACGGGAAAAAGCCTGGAACAAACCGTGCTTTCTGGCAGGTGAAATTCGACCCTTGTGGGAAAGGTAAGGTCGTTTCAATCCGTAAACGAGCCCTGTAAAAGCAAAGGGAGGGCGACGTTAGCCCTCCCTGGCAGGAGACTCCTTACTTGATGAACTTCGGTTCGCCGAGAACCTGATACCTTCCTTGCTGGATTTGGCGGATGATATCCTCCACTTTCACCTTTGAATCGTCGAATGTTACAGTTGCCTTCTGGAGGACGGGGTTCACCTCCACGTCAGTCACCCCTTCTATTTTCGAGACGATAAACCTTATCATCACGGCTGAGTCGTCTCAAACGCAGCTCGGGGTGTTCAATTCAACGATCCTCTCAGCGCCCCATGCAGCCTGGCTCCCGACCAACCATTGAAGCAGCAGGGCCAGAGCCAGCAACGGAGCCAAGCGTTTCATTTTCATAGGAGCCTCCTCCCCCGCTGAGCTTTTACTTGATGTACTTGGGTTCGCCGAGCACGACGTACCTTTCTTTTCGAAGCTCTGCGATGATGGTGTTGATGCTGATCTTGGCATCATCGAACACGATCTCGGTTGTTTGGGCTACGGGGTTGGGCTCCACGGACTTGACGCCTTCCATTCTCGAGACGATAATCCTTATCGCCTGGGAGGAGCCGTCTCACACGCACCCGGGGGTCCTCAGTTCCACGGTCCTCTCGGCAGCGAGGACCGGTTGGCTGCCGACGAGGGATGAAATCAGGGCAGCCAGCGCAAACAGGAGAATCAAACTTTTCCTTTTCATAAAAGCCTCCTCTCGCAAATTTATACTTGAATGATAGCCATATATTTCCGCAAGTCCAGCGAAAATCATTCTTCCGGCGCCCCTTCGGAAAAAATTCGTCAACCCTTCAAATTCTCTTGACTTTGAAATATGCCATTGATAATAATATGCAATCCTTGGGCAAGGGTGAGCCTTGAGGATGGTTTAAGATATAGAGGAAAGGAGGTGACGGAGACTCAGAGTAGGGAGCAGTGTTTTTTGGTCAAGCAGGAATTCCAACAAAAACCAAATTTTTTCTTCAGGAGGAAAGAGTTATGCGGAAATTGTTTGTTCTTCTTACGACTGTTGCAGTTGTCCTCGCTTTTACGCTTCCTGCGATGGCACAGGCTCAGTGGTCTTTCTACGGCAGCGCCAGGATGTGGACCTCTTATGAGAAGGTCTCCAAGGAGACCGTGGCTGTCCAGACGGGCAGCACCGCTGAGGCAGTGAGCGGTATTACCTTCGGCGCGGGCTCCAGGGCCGCGTCATGGACCGCCGGCGCCACTGGCGCACAGGACGACTCTGAAATCGACTGGAAACTCCAGACCAACTCCCGGATCGGCGCCAACGTGAAGTGGGGCGATATCGGCGGCAGGTTTGAGTATGGTTCAGCGCCCAACCTCAGGCTCCTCTACGGAACCTGGAGCTTCAGCAAAGACGGCTCCTTACTCCTCGGCCAGGACTATACGCCATACATGTACCTGGTGAGCGGCATGTGCGGCCCCGGCGGCGGTGAGTGTAACGGAATCGGCCTCGGCTCCATTTACGGCGGCAGGCTGCCCCAACTCAAACTGACCTACATGGGCTTCCAGTTCGCTCTTGCCACGCCAGCTTCAGCAGCGGTTCCTGTTTACGGAAACACGGCGTTCGCGGGTGCAGCTTCGACTTCAACGGTTCCTTTCGTCACTGCCTTCCCATCAGGTACACGTGATGTCGACCAAACCATGCCAAGGGTCGAGGCGAGCTATTCAGCCAATGTGGGCCCTGTGAACCTCTACCTGGGCGGCCTCTGGAACCAATACAAGATAGAGTATGCCCTCACCGGCGGCAGCAAGCAGGACACCACGGTGAATACCTACCTGATCGGCGCTGGCGGCAAGTTCGCCTACGGGCCTTTCTACATCAACGCGACCGGCCAGTACGGCAGGAACCCCAACAACGGCAACGGCTTTGCGAACGTTATTCCCGCGGTCTTCATGCTGAACGCCGCGACCAACAAGTCGGAAGATGCCGAATACTGGGCGGGCCTGGGCGTCATCGGGTTCAAACTGAGCGACATGATCGCCTTCGAGGGCGGCTATGTCCATCAGTACGCCAAGGTGAAAGACCCTGTGAACAGCACTGCGACGCAGACCATTGACCTCGAGCAGACCACCAGCTCTTGGTACGTGCAGAGCGTGATCAGCCCGGCGAAGAACTTCTTCATCGTTCCTGAAGTCGGCGTGATGGATTTCAAGGACCTGAAGGTGTCAACCTTCAGCGACAGAAAAATGGGCGACATTTTCTGGTTCGGCCTCAAGTGGCAGATTAACTTCTAGTTTGTTTTTTCACCATTCTGTTTGACCGGAGAACCCGGGGCTTGAAGCCCCGGGTTCTTTATTTGTGGTAGCCGAAGGGTTGACTTCGAAAATTCCCTCCTTTAAGATGATTCTTCCTAAAATTGTCAAACATGAGGTTGTTTCATGATTCTTGAAAAAAAGCCTGCAAGGCGCTTAAGATTAACCCGATTCGTTCTTGCGATGCTGATCCTCGCCATCTTTCTGACTCTGGCCGGCCGGGGCCTGGCAGCGGACAAAAGACTCGTCCTCCTTCCTCTCACCTATTACATGGATGAAAGCAAAGGTTATCTCCGGCAGGGAATCAAGACCATGCTCGTCTCCCGGATCTCCGGCGAAGGGCTGGAGCTGGTGAGCGATGACGCCTTGGCGCCGCTTCTTACCGAGCAGGACCGGAAGGGGATCACAGCCGAAAAAAGGGCCGAGGAACTGGCTAGGCAGGTCAAAGCGGAATACGCCCTTTTCGGTAGCCTTACGAGCGTCGGCGCGGGTTACAGCCTCGATCTCACGGTCATGGACCTGAGCAAAAGCGAAGTGATCGTGAGGAAGGTCTCGGAAGCGGCCACTGAAGATCAGCTGATCCCCAGGCTCTCCGACATCGCTTACGACATCAGGGCGATCATCGCGGGCGTGGACATCCGGAAGCCCGCCCCAGCCCCCGGCACAGAGGATACAGGAAGAGGCCTTTTTTTCAGGGCCTCCGGCGAGTCCCTGGCGATCAAGCCGACGGGCCGGTTTTCCATGAGAGCGGCGGTCATGGCTATGGACCTGGGGGACCTGGACGGGGACGGCCAGACAGAGCTGGTGCTGATGACGCGGGAATCCCTGATGGTTTACAAGAAGAGGGAGAGGTCCTTTGAGCTCAAGGACACCCTGGGGACCTCGACGGCCGAGGATTTCCTGAAGGTGAGCGTGGCGGACCTTGACAGGGACGGCAAGGCAGAGATTTACCTCGTGAGCCAATACGGCCAGCTGGCCCACACCTCGGTCTGGGAATGGTCCGGGAAATTCAGGAAACTGGTGGACCGGCAGAGGGGGCATTACTATGCTATCAAGGGGGAAGGTTCCGGAAAAGATGCGCTGCTGTTCCAGGATTCGGGGGTGGACCGTTTTTTTGCCGGGAAGCAGTGGTTCGCCTCATTTCAAAACAGTGCCCTGACAAAAAAGGAACCCATGCCCGACCTCGGCGGCGCGCAGCTTTACACCCTGCTTCTCTACGATGTGGATAAGGATGGAGCGCCGGAATTCATCGGCCTTGGCGAACCCGATCTTTACGAGAATGCCGCCATTACCGTGTGGGATCAAAGAGGAGATGTCCTTTTTCGGACTTCCGAGAAAGTTGGGGGGACGAACAACGCCATCCGCTCCGGCGTGGCCAAGCCCGATGAGCAGCCCCCGAGGGTCTCCTTCAACAGCAGGCTCGTGGTGACGGATGTCGATAAGGACGGCAAAAGGGATCTTCTCGCAGTCACGAATATCCCGGTGACCAAGTACCTCGATTTCTGGCTGTATGAAAAAGGAAACCTCCTCGCTTTCCGGATCGACGGCCGAACGCTCACCCAGCTTTACAAAACTCGGAGCATCACCTACTGCATTACCGACATCCAGGTGGACGGCCAGACCATTTTTATGGCAGGTTCCAAGGGAAAGATCGCCCGGTTCGGTGAAGAGGCAGGCCGGATCATGTGGTTTGATTGAGCAGAAGGTTTTCCCATGAAAGACGACTTAGGACCGATGCCACGGCGCCGACCCGCGCACAAGCAAGCCCAGTTTGAACAGTTCGAGGCCATGGAGCTTTACTGCCCCAAGTGCCGCAAGGCCGTGCCGGTGCGCAAATTCCTCCTCCTCATCCTGCCCGAGGGAGACAAGTACGAATACCGGTGCGCTTATTGTGGCAGCAAGGTGGGGGATAAAATGGACCGGAGCGGGCAATTTTACGGAATCCTTAGAACATAGGAGCCAGGAGCCAGCCGCCTTCGCCGGGAGGCTACGGCGGCTGGCTCCTGGCTCCTGACTCCTGGCTCTTAACTTTGAACAACCTAGGAGGCGTTATGAAAATCAAGCACATTGATCACATCGGCGTTGCGGTCAAAAGCATTGAGCAGGCAGGTAAGTTCTGGACGGATGTGCTCGGCCTCAAGATCGCGGATATTGAAAACGTGGCTGACCAGAAGGTGAATGTCGCCTTTCTCCCCATCACCGACAGCGAGGTGGAGCTTGTCGAGTCCACCCACCCCGACGGTACCGTGGCCAAATACATCGAATCCCGAGGTGAGGGGGTCCAACACATCGCTTTCCGGGTTGAGAACATCGAAGAAGCTTTGGCAGAGCTGAAAGCCAAGGGGGTCCGTCTTATCGACGAAAAACCGAGAAAAGGGGCGGGCGGCGCCAAGATCGCCTTCATACACCCCAAAGAGACCTACGGGGTGCTTGTGGAGATATGTGAAAGAGGGTGAGGTGTCACGCTCTTTCTCTGAACGCAACGGATGCAAAGCTCACGGCCGACTTCGTGGCTTCCTCGTGCCACGTTTCGTAATGGAGGACCTCCCCGTTGCAGGGCGGGATGACTTCGAGGAGGCAGGCCATCGCGCTGAACCCGCACACGTTGTACTGATCCTTCACCTTCCGCGATTCCTCCCAGTACCTGTCCCCATCCAGGGCCGTGAGGGCTTTCAAGAGGTTCTTGTCGTGCGCCTCACTTTGGCGCTGGAGGTGCCGAGCCGGCATATCATGGCCGAACTTAGGGCCGATGTGGGACAAATCCACCCCGGCGATGAAAAGGGTCTCACCCCTCCCATCCCGCATCGTCGCCTTTAACACCTCCAGGAAAGGGCCAGCTTTTCTCCGGTAGGCATCCCGGCTGTATTCCGGAAGCGCTGAGAGCAAAGACCCGCAAATGACTGGAACGATGGTAAAGGCGTCTTTTTTCAGCAGGTGCTGAAGAAAAAGGACCTGGAACTCGACGGAGTGTTCGGAGCGGTGGGCAAAGTCGTTCGGAGCGAGCACATCTTCTCCTGCATCCTTGAGTTCTTTCACAAGCCCCTTGTCGCTCTTGACGATCCCCAAAGGGGTGTCAAAGTCCTTATCCGTGATAGAGAAGAGCTCCCCGGCTACCTGGTGTCCGACCCCCAGGATAACCACCTTCGACGCCCGTGAGTTTCTGAGAAGCTGATACGCCCTGCTGTAGGCCTTGAACCCCACGGAGAGGTCGATGTGGGGCGAAACCAGGGCCAGGATCTTTTCATCCGGCTGGCTGCCCGCCGCCGTGCTGCCCAGGATGTCGTCAAGCCTTTTTCTGAGCTCAGCCGGGTCAAGAGGGTAACCTCGGCCGCAATGGGAACAGGGCCGTATTTTCAGTGAGGCGAAGCCTTCCACGATTTGATTCTTCGCCCTCCTGAACCTCTCTGAGTCAAGGAGAAAAGACGCATCCAACTGGTCGAGGAGCCTTCGTATCTCATCGCTCCCCACGAGCAGCCCCCCTTGCTGTCTCATGAGAGCCATCTGGAGATCCCTGGTGCTCGTGGTCCCGTCCAGAAGAGCCATCAGCTGGTACAAGGGAAATTCGATCGCTTTTCCCTCCTGGACCAGTCCAAGGTGATCCCGGATCAGGATCATTTGTTTGCCCTGGTGCTGGACTGGAAAGAACTCCAGATCCCGCCTTACGGAAGGAATCTTTTCCTCAACCACAACGCACCCCTCTTCACCCATCACGCATCACCTATTCATGAACCAGGGGCAGGACATGGTCGTTGATCCAGCGGATGCACTGCTTCATCCGTTCCTCGCACGCCGCTTTTCTTGCCCCGTGATGCACAGGGTCCCTGAGCTTGGTCTTCCCGGGAAAACGATCTCTCACGGCCGCGGGCAGGTCGTTCGGTAGATCGACGTCGTTCATGATCGCCCAGGCGAGGGTCCATGCGCGGGCAACGTTCCCGGCATGGTAACCTCCTCCGCCCAGAGCCAACCAGGCCGGTGCCCGCTCTTTCATAAAGGAAATGACCTCGGAAAAGCCGTTGGTCGTCAGTTCCAGAAAGGCCAGGGGGTCGTCCACAAATGAATCGACGCCCAACTGGGAGACAACCACGCCGGGCCTGAAACGCTCCATCAGCTTGGGGATGATTGCGGAAAACCCCTCCCAGAAAACCTCGTCGTCGGTACCTGGGAGCATGGGCACATTGACCGCATAACCGAGACCCGGCCCTTTCCCCATCTCGGTGACATTTCCCGTGCCGGGGAACAGGGTATGCCCATCCTGGTGAAACGAGACGGTGAGAACTCTCGGCTCTTCGTAAAACGCCCACTGGACGCCGTCTCCGTGGTGGGCATCGATGTCCAGGTACATCACCCGGTATCCCCTTTCCAGGAAATAGAGGATGGCGAGGACCGGATCGTTCACGTAGCAGAACCCGGATGCCCGGTCCGAATGCGCGTGGTGAAGCCCTCCCGCTATGTTGAACGCGATCTCAACTTCTCTATCCGCTATGAGCTTCGCGGCCTGAAGGGTCGCCCCCGTGTGGAGCAGCGACCACTCCCAGAGGCCTCGGAAAATCGGATTGTCCCCCGGTCCGAGGCCGTGGGGGTAAAGACCTCGGAACGTCCCCCCGCTCGTTTCCTTAAGGACCTTCACATAAGCCTGGGTGTGGAAAAGGAGAATTTCCGCTTCCGAGGCCGGGACGGTCTCGATCAGCCGCGACTCCGGCAACCCGAAAAGATCATAAGCCTTGCAGAGCTCGTACGTGAGGCGAAGGCGTTCGATTTTAAGGGGATGGCTTTCACCATAGTCGAAATCGAAATAGCGCTCCGTGTAGACAAATGCCGTCTCCACTCGGCCTCCTTTGTGAATCGGTGTGGGATGGATATGTACCCCGGCTTGTGGTTCTCCTGAAACAAATCGCCTCAGATACCGGGGTCAGAAAGAATTCTCTCAAACGGAGAAACGACGAAATATGCCACCCGACGGCCCATTCGCCCGTTTCAGTCATATTTCCATTAAATCAGGCCCCTGTCAACAAACGCGAGAGACTCTGATTCGCCATCAAGGCATGATCTGCGGCGGTGGATTTGGAGCGAGAAGATGTGGAAGCCGTTTTTTTGCTGACGCTTTGACCGTATTCGTGTATAAAAAAGCCATGTCTTCCTCAAATTCGCTGAGAAGAATATCCATTCGCACCCCAACGATCATTCACCCGGATCTCTGCTCTTGCTCCCCTCCCGAGGTTTCGACTACTCTTCTTGAGCCGGGCATATCCACGTTTGTCCTGAAATGAACGAATATGGGAGACCAGCCAACCAATGAGATTAGGCCGCGTCTTGAGGGGATTACCGGGGTAATTCTCGCGGGAGGAAAGAGCACCCGCTATGGGGCCAACAAAGCCTTCGCCGAGGTTCAGGGGAGCAGGCTCATTGACAGGGTCGTTCAGGTGATGGACTCTCTTTTCAAACCTCTCCTCCTCGTGACCAATACCCCCCAGGAGTATGCCTATCTGGACCTGCCCATGGTGGAAGACATCATCAAGGGGCTTGGGCCTATCGGAGGGATACACACGGGCCTTGAGACCATTTCCGATGAAGCGGGTTTCTTTGTGGCTTGCGACATGCCTTATCTCAACGAAACCCTGCTTCGGCATATGGTCAGTCTGAGAGAAGATTTCGACGCCGTCATCCCTAGGGTGGGATGGATGCTGGAGCCCCTCCATGCCCTTTACACCAAGAAATGCCTCATCGCCATCAGGGAATCCTTTCGCTTAAAGGAATACCAGATCATGAGATTCTTCCAGAAGATCAGGGCGAGATACGTGGATGAAGAGGAGTTGAGAGGTATTGACCCTGAATTGAAGTCTTTTTTCAACGTCAACAAGCCCGAAGACATGAGGGGTATGGATGAGGGCGCCAGGATTTCATAATGACTTCGTCCGTCCAATTTTGAAGGGGGTCAGCCCTTATGGTAGAACTTGTTTTAGTCGTAGCTTGTGCCGTTGGCGTCTCGTTCATCTGCTCCATTTTCGAAGCGGTCCTTTATTCTGTTCCGCTCCGATATGTTGAGACCCAGGTGCTGCAGAAAAAGGCGAGCGCGAGGGTTTTCAAAGACCTGCGCAGCAATGTGGAGAAGCCCATTGCCGCCATCCTCACTTTGAATACCATTGCCA
>JAGUZM010000275.1 GCA_020060805.1 Deltaproteobacteria bacterium
CCAACCCTTTGTTTTTACTTAAGCTCCCTCGGCAAATACTTTCCACTTGACAGGAGGACTATAGGATGTCCCCTATCCCTGGACTATCCATATGTACGTCCCCTATCCATAACTGGGCTCTGGATATCCATGTTCTTTCAGATACTCAATTAATCGTGTAGCTGTGTCCCTCTCAAGTTCCATGCTATACTCCAATCCTTAGGTCAATCTTCTCTCCATTTACCGCAGGCAATTCCTAACGTCGCGCCTCACAGGCCGCGAGGTAACGAGCGGTCCTTGAGCAGGCGCATGTTATGCGCTCCTGAGCTTCTTTATGAGAGTCTCGTACTCGCGGTGCGACCCGATCCAGAACCATGTGATCTCATTCTCCTCCAGGAAACCCACAGCGCGATAGTCGATGTTTATTCGGACAGAGAAAATCGGGACGGAATAGGGGACGTACATCATTTCATCAGTTTCCTCGTTCCACCCTGTCTTCCAAGCCCCGCGCTCTTGCCCAAAAGTGATAAAACGATGTACGTCCCCTATCTCCGTCCCCTATCCCACTTAAAACGATGTACGTCCCCTATCCCACTATCCCACTAGAACAGGAAATCTTATCACAGGATTGAATCCCCATACGGTTTATTCGATAGGCCATCTCATTTACTTCGAAAGAACTTGGCGGGATCTTGTTCTCAGGTCTTCATAAAGGTGCTTTGTTGCAACAACAGGGTTTACTTACTGCCCGGTTTCTTGTGCAGTTCTTCAAGTGCCTTCTTTCGCTCCTCATGCTCCTCCGTGATGAGGGTGTAGGCAATGTAGTACTTGTAAATGTTGGACACATAGGTGACGGTCTCGCGACCTATCTTCTCCGCAGCAATCACCTCCACATTGTTGAACCACACATTGGGGTTGAGGCCCCGCTTGGAGGCCAGGCGGCGAAGCTGGGATATCCGCCCAGGTCCCGCATTGTAGGCGGCGAAAGCAAAGAGACCCTTGTTGAGCCTGTCCATGGGCTCTTTCTCAAAGAACTGGTTAACCATGAAGCGGATGTACTTCACGCCTGCGTGGATGTTGGGCTCAAGCCGGGTGATATCCCCCACGTTCATGTCCTTGCCTGTGGCCGGCATCACCTGCATTACTCCGATAGCACCTACCGGACTTCTCGCATTCTGGTCGAGGCGCGACTCCTGGTAGCCCTGGGCGATTATGAGCAGATAGTCCATGTCATAGGTGTTCCCGTACTTGCGGAAGAAATTTACCATGCGCTCGAACTTGACCATCTCTTCCTTCGAAGTGGCTTCCTTCACAAACTTAGTGCTTTTCAGGTACTTCTGCAGCAGCAGGTTGCGCGTCGCAGATCCCTCCGGATAACGGGCAAGTGTTGCGTTGAGCTCTTCTTTGAGCAAAGGGCTGTTCTTGCGGATCATGAAGCCGATGCTGCCTCCGGTTTGGATCGCCGCCTCAGGGTGGAGGGTGATTTTCGGCAGCACCTTTTTCCAGAACCCGGCAATGTGGCTGTCGGCGATGGTGATCTTGATGAGGCCGGCGTTGGTCATTTGAAGGATGTCCTCCGTCTCCAGATTTTCCGATGCCAAGCGCACTTTCACCGGCGCCTTGCCTGCCTTGGTCAAATCGGCATTGAGCTTCTGAAGGCTCTCGTAGAAACTCGATGTCTTGCGGACATAGACTTCTTTGCCCGACAGGTCCTCCACGCTTGCAACAGGACTTGCGCCGGGCCCGGTGACCACGATCTCGGAGATGTCGGTATTGACCGGGTTGGAGAAATCCGCCTGCTTCAGCCGCTCCGGAGTGATGGTCAGATTGGCTGATGCGATGTCCCCCCTGCCATCCAGCAGGGCGGGGAGCAGATCGTCACGGCTGACGGGGACAAAGATCACAGAAACCCGGATGTGTCTCTTTTTGAGCTTTTTGTTCAGATCGTGTTCGAAAAGCCTGAAGGCTTCGTAGGCAAGTCCTCGCTGCTTGCCCCGATCCACAAAGTAGTGGGTCTTGTTATAGGTCACAAGAATCCGGATCATTCGCCGCTTGATCATACCATCCAGATCGCCGGTCCACTTGACGGCCGTTGTGTCGGGCAGTTTATAAGCAGTCTGACCTTCGGCTGTCGGCTTTTCTGCGGATGACAGGGCCCAAGTCTCGGCTGCCAGAAAGCAAAGGGTCGCGGTCAGCGCTGCAATCATCCGGATGTGTTTCATAGAGGTAGCCTCACTCAAATAGTGGAAATACCAGCAGAGTGTCACCTTTAAATACATACTTATGCGGCAGGACGTGTCCATCGTGGAGTATTTCGGGCTAGAAAAACATATATAACGAAGCCTGGAGTGTATACCAATTCTGCGCGTTGCCTCCCACCGCCTGATCAATCGCTTCTCCCGGAATGCCAACGGAAGCAATCCCTTGGAAGAAAAGATGTTTGCCGATGTAGTGGAATGCGGTCAGCGTGACCTCCTTCCCGATGTCTTTCGATTTCAGGGTCTGGAGAGGTCCAATCCCGCCAAGGTTGTTCAGCTCGTCGGCCCGATGATGGAAATAATCAAGGATAAACTCCAGGGTATTGGTCGGCTTGATGCTGAAGGTGGCGCGGTTCGTGATGAGATTCGCATTCTTGTAAACTTTACTAAAGACTAGACCGGGCAGGAAGTTGCCCAGACCTCCCGAGAACAAGGGGTCAAATCGTTCAAGTTTTTGCGTGTCCGGTTTGTCGCCGGTAAAAATGGACCACCGGTAGCTTAGTGACGGTCGCCATGCGTACCATTCCGCTTGATATCCGACCCAGACATAACCCGCGTGAGCCGACATATCAAAGTCCTCGTGGTTCTGATACGCATACTCTGCCTTGATCCATGGGCCGTCCAGGCCGAAAAGTTTCGTCATCGAAAGGCTCGGGTTGAATGTCCGCAGCCCTTCTCGGGGCAATCGGCGACCCTCAGGTGTTCGATAAACGGCATCCGATCTCGGGATATAGAAATAGGTGAAGGCCACATCCGTATTCCGGAATGGGTGTTGCAGATTAACCCCCAGTAAACGGGTATCGGTCTCGATTTCTTCAAGCTCGCTCGGATCAATCATAAAGGCATCCAGACTAAAACCGAAGGCTCTTGCCCGGCCTAGAACCGTATTCTTCGAGGTCAGGCGAGGACCGAGGTAAAGGGCCGCCCGTTCACCGATGGATGTGGAAACCGGCACCTTTGACAGCAGAAAACCGTCGCGCAACTGGTAGACCTGTTTGCTGATTGAAACATCAATAAGAGAACCTTTCCCGGGCAAATCCCAAATGATCCCTGCATACAGCTTCTCAAAGTCTCCATAGCCCCGAGTGCCGGCATTGTAAATATCATGCCCATCGGAGCCTGACATGAGATAGGATACAGCCCCATAAGGATAAACCGGATAATCGGAAACCTGAAAAATTCCGCCGATCCCTGGTTCTACATATCCTTCAACCCAAGAGGAGGATCCCGGGCCCAGGGGATCTTCGGCAGTCGGGTTCCTTCCATTGAAGGCTTCGCCGTAGCCACCAAACCATGGATCCGTGTCGCTGAATATGCCGGCCCCTCCGTTCAGAATAAAGACAAATTTGGACCGATCATTTTCAAATATCGTTGGAAAGTCTCGTATATCGCGGCTGGACAGCATCCCTTTGTATTTTTTGGAGGTTATGGCAGCCGCTTCCATCGGCACGACCTAAACAGCCACCACCACCTGGCCGCTGGGAACCGTCTGGTAAAGCTTCAATTCAGCCGATTGAACCGATTCGAGCTGTCCTATCCGTTTCAGCCCGAATTCCACGACAACCCGCCGAAAAGTTGCTCCGTCGCGGGTCGGACCAAGCCATCAGGGCGATATTCAATCAAAATCTTCGAGACATACTCATTTTGAGGCCTTAGAACCGCATTTTCATGCCCCAAAATGCCCTCGTAAGGAGCGGCTGATTCCCTCAGTTCGTAACTCCCCTCCCTTCCAATCACTTCACGCCCTCTCGCCTTGAACCCAAGCTGCTCCTTCGTTGCCCTCACAAATGCCTCACTGCCCACCGCGAGGCTCTCCGCCCACTTCTCATCGCGAAAATGCATTCCCTCCTTCAGCCATTCCTCAATCCATCATAATCAATCAGCGCATACCGTTCTCGAGGCGCCTGGGTTTCATTGTACCCACTGAATGCCCATTCTGACGGGTGCTTTACAACCCCAGCGCGAACCTTGTTGAGGTCTATGTACACAAGACACTGAACCAAATGCTCGTCTGTCTCTACCCCAGTCCCATGATAACGGTCTTCCCAGTAAGCGCCTTCCGGCGATCAGTTGAATCGAATTGGGAATCACATCTCTATCGCCATCGTCTCTGACAACAAGATGAATATGATTGGAAGTAACCATATAGTTGAACACACTCAGGCCAAACCGCTTCTTGGTTTCGAAAAGCAATTGGAGCCATCGGCGCCTGTCTCTGCCAAACCTGAGAAGGAACTCCTTCTTGTGACACCGGTGGGTAATGTGCCAGACATAGCCAGGAATGTAATGTCTGCTAGCCCTCGGCATAACAGATCATCCCTACAGCAGGGTTTTCAAGGTCAAAAACATCATTCTAAGGTCAAAAATTGCCCCATCTTAGAACTGTTTCCTCCTGAATGCAATCACTTCCCTTGGTCCGACCCGCCCTGGCCCTGCCGGCTCTCCATCATGGCTGCCAGTACTCTGATACATAATTGTCCGATCTTTGAATTGGCGAATGCTTCAGTTTTCATCTGTCCTTTGACTTACGTTCTGAATCACCGGTGTGAGTGGAACGACAGCGGAGCTCACATCCGGGTGCATTCAGTTGTTGGCCATCTATTCGGCATGAAGAGCATCCAGGACAGCACTTGGATTCCTCGATGCGACACGCAGCAATGCCTTGGCCGGCCCGTCTGGTTTTCTTCTCCCTTGTTCCCAATTTTGCAAAGTTCGAACGCTGACTCCTATCATGAGTGCGAATTCGGTCTGTGAGACATTGAGCTTTTCTCGCACGGTTTTGATTTCTGGCGGTTTGATTTCATACAGACGGCTTGGCTTCCTATGTCCAGCCTTGATCTCTCCGGCTTCCTTGATGCTGGCGACTAGCTTTTCAAAATGCTTCTTTTTCATGACAAAAACTCCTTTACCATTTTCCGGAGCAGCTTGAGCTGATCCGAAGTCAGATCTTCTTGTTCTGCTTTTCGATACGGAAAAAGCATGAAGATGGTATCCGGAGGACTCCAAAAGTAAATAACTCGCAAGGCCCCCCGTTTTCCGGAACCAGGAAGGTTCCAACGAATCTTCCGCAAGCCTCCACTTCCTCGGATCACGCTCCCGGCTTCCGGCCTCAGCATCAATACCGCCTGAAGCATCCGGTAACTCTCATCCGGAAGGAGGCGCTGAATTTCCTTTGTAAAGATGGAGGTTTCGATGAAAATCATAATGGCAGTATACGCCAATGGCGTATTTTGTCAAGAAGAGTCGGTTTGACGCTGTTGGCCAACAAGGATTAGACGGCCCAATCGAAATCGGAATATATTGCGCTCCCGCAATCTGATCCAATGAATGAGGCCCCTCTGCTATGGCCCTGGTTTAGGGACGGGCTATGGCATGTCCCTGATTAAGCATTATTAGCTTCCCACAAATAGCCCTTTTCAAGGCCTATATCTTCGCTAATAACTTCTTTTTTGCCCTCGAAAAATGCGTTATAGGCCCATTTCAGATGGCCATTTTTACACCATTTGATCAGATATAATATACTTGCCGTGGCGACCCCATTTGGCTTGAACAAACATACAATGTCAATATGTCAAGAACGTTATATATGAGGAAGGA
>JAGUZM010000192.1 GCA_020060805.1 Deltaproteobacteria bacterium
AATCGAGCGATCGAGGGTCTCGCGAAGGCCAGGATACAGCCCCGCCTCAGCGTCCAGCTCTTTTCTCCCGAATCCACGATCGATGACGGAGGAATCACGACAACCCTCGCCCTGTCCTGTATCAGGGATGGGCAGTCGACGGTTCACGTCCATTTGTACACATTTCCCCTGTTCGGCTCGGATATTTACAGGCTCCTGGAAGCAAGGGGTAACCTCAAGAGGATCGCCGGCCCTCTGTTGAAAAAGGACGGCAGGGGGGATTTCAACCCCCATTTGCTCGCTTACGATTACGAGTGCTACGATCCGGATGTGGAGGAAATCAAAGAGAGAACATTTGCCCTCCTGGGTGCTTCCACGTCCTTTCATGTCAGGACTTACCCGGGCGATCAGGTGGATGCCCAAAAACTGAAGCAGGTGCTCAAGCAGGTCAGGGAGTGGTTCGGAGAGGAGAAACAGGCTCACACCATCAAATCCATGTGGTGCCTTTTGCTCCTGGTCCTGGAAAACAAGGGGAATGGCCTGGCCAAGGAAGATTTGCTCGATTTGCTCTCGAGGAACGAATCGGAGCTTCAAGTGCCTTCGGAGCTGCGGAGAGTCTACGGCGACTTCGGGTACCGCTACACCCTGGGGAGAAGCCTGGGGGAAGTGATCGACGTCCTGTTGAAGAATCAATGGGCCGAAGCGACTCCGGACGGGCGGTACGCCATCACCCCGGCGGGTGTGAACCGTCTCAGGCAATCCGTGAAAGAAGCCAGGGCAAAGCATCTGAGTGTCGGTGCGTACGGCAGGTTGAGCAAAGCCGAATTGTTGCGGCTGCCGGATGGCAGAGAGTGAAGCGAACGACCCCTTCCGATTGAAAACCATCCGTTTTATCGCCAGAAATCATCCTTTAGACGATTTTCAACAGAGAAACACTTTGTATATGTGGAGGTTCGTCCTGACTGATTCGGGTTACCTTGGGGTCTTTTCATGGCCCGGGGAGAGGGTCCACCTTGCAAAAAGGAGGTCAAGCTATGTTTAGGGTGAGTGGAAAGCCGAAGGTTTATGATATCGGGGGGGTGAAGCTGGGCGGTCAACCTGGTGATTATCCCACGGTAGCCTGCTTTTCCATCTTCCAGGAAAGCGACAAACTCTTTGACAAAGGCCCCCGCAGGAAAGGGTTCAACGAGAAGCGGGGAGAAGATTTGCTGAAGAGCGCGGATAAATTCAGCGCTGAAACGGGCGTCCCCGTGATGGCCGACATCGTGGCAAGCCCCGGCGAAAAATTCAACCGTTACATCGATTTCGTGACATCTGCCAGCAAGATGCCTTTTTGCGTGGACGCGATCCAGGCCAAGACAAAGCTCGACGGCGCGGCTTACTGCGCGGAAAAGGGCCTCCTGGACCGGATGTTCTACAACAGCATCACGGTCTGGGCCGACCCGGCGGAACTCGTCGAAGAGATCAAGGAAATGGCGCAGATCGGCGTGAAGAACGTCCTCCTGGTTGCCTTTGACCAGACGGATCAGATGCCCACGGGAAGGGTCAGCGGAGCCCAAAAACTGCTGGATGCGATCGAGAAGGCGGGGGCCAAGTTTGAAACCGTGATCGTGGACACGACCACCCTGAACGGCCCTGCGGCAGCCATGTGCGGCATCGCAGGAAAACTGATCAAGGAGAAGTGGGGTTTCGCGACAGCCAGTGCCCCGAGCAACGGATCTTACATGGAATTCAAGCGCTTCATGGAGATGTGGGGGGCCAAGAGCTGGGGAGCGATCGATGCGGCCGTGGAGTCCCTGTCAGCGGTTTTCTTCAACGACCTCGTTTTCACGGGCCCCCTGGCGGGCGCTCCCAGGGTGATACCGGCGATCGCCCTGGCGGACGCGTTCCTGGCCACGGCTGTTTTCAACGAGACCAAAGAGCTTCCCAAAACAGAGGCCCATCCCATAAACAAACTGTGGCCCGATTTTGCGAAGAACCTGAAGGTGCGGTGGCAGGAAGCAGCGGAACTCAAAAAAGTGGAACGGTGAGCGCTCTAGCCCCTGCTCCTCGCCCAGCCGGGCGGGGGGCGGCGCAGACCGTTCAGGCACGCGCGATTCCCGATCAGAGGGAGGATGATGATGAAGGACATCCTGTTCAGCTCGTGGGGAGGCCGGGTCGTGGACAACCGGGGAAAAGATCCGGAAGCCTACGAGCCGGTCAAGTCTTTGGATTTGCCCGAGTATTTCAAACAGGATGAACGGATCAAGGCGCTGATCGGCTGGGCCGGGATCGTGGTCTGCTCGCCGGGGGTGGATATCATCGACGGCCTGAGGGAATACCTTGAGGCCAACTACGAGCATGCCAAAGCCTGTGACAAATGCAACTACTGCAAGACAGGCTGGAAAGAGCAGCTGGAGGTGATGCAGGACATCTTCAACGGGGAAGCCCGGGAGGAGGACCTGGAGTTTTTCGGATCATCCGCCGAGGCGATCGTGGATGCCGGGAAGTGCACCATCGGCAAGGCAGGGCCGACCCCTGTCCTCAACGCGCTGAAATATTTTGCAGACGACTTCAAGCAAGCCCTCACGGGGAAAAAAAAGGAAACATCCCAGACCTACCGCTCCAAGCTGACTGCGCCCTGTACGGACGCCTGCCCCATTCACCTCGATATCCCCAGGTACGTCGAGCTGATCAAAGATGCCAAGTTCGATCAGTCCCTTGAGGTCATCCGGGAACGCCTTCCCCTGCCGGGCGTCGTGGGCAGGATCTGTGTCCGTCCCTGCGAGGACCATTGCCGGCGGGCCCTGGTGGACGAGCCGATCGCGATCATGTCCCTGAAGCGGTTCGTGGCAGACCACGAAGTGGCGGAGCAAAAGGAGCCTCAATTCCAGGCCGGTGTGCCGGAAAAAGCGGGGAAGGTCGCGGTCATCGGTGCCGGCCCTGCGGGCGTCACATGCGCCTATCACCTGGCCCGGATGGGCCACCGGGTTACGATCTTTGAAAAATTGCCCATGCCGGGAGGCATGATGGCCGTGGGTATCCCCCATTACGCCCTGCCCGCGGAGGTTCTCAGCCGGGAGGTCAAACTCGTCGAAAAGATGGGGGTCACGGTGAAAACCGGTGCCGCCTTCGGGGGGGGGCTGACCCTGGAAAAGCTCAAGGATGAAGGGTTTGACGCGGTATTCGTCGGCACCGGGCTGCACGGAAGTCGCGAACTCCGCGTGGAGGGCGAGGACCTGGAAGGCGTCATCCCGGGGATCGGGTTCCTCCGGGATGTGGCCCTGGGCAGGAAAGTCCGGGTGGGCGATCAGGTTCTGGTGGTGGGGGGAGGGAATGTGGCCGTGGATGTGGCGAGAACCGCCTGCCGCCTGGGAGCGGAGAAGGTGACCATGGTCTGCCTTGAGAAACGCGATGAGATGCCCGCGTGGGACCGGGAGGTCGAGGGAGCTCTCGAGGAAAAGGTTGAGATTGTCCATTCCTACGGCCCCAAGCGAATCCTCGGAAAGGGCGGAAAAGTGGAAGCTGTGGAGTTCAAGCGTTGCACGAGGGTCTTTGACGAAAACAACCGGTTCAACCCGGAGTATGACGAAAGAGAACTCAAAACTTTAGCCGGCCATACGGTCATCCTCGCCATCGGGCAGAAGGCGGAGGGGC
>JAGUZM010000231.1 GCA_020060805.1 Deltaproteobacteria bacterium
AAGACCTTCAATGCTCGAACATACTCCGTGAGGCGGGTGTCGGTCCCCTGGGCGGAAAAAGCCATTCCCCCTTCATCTCCTTCGATGGAGGCGGACACATTCCTGAGCAACGGGGTCTCAACTTCCATGCCCGGCAGGAGGAGATGTCTCTTCTCCAGGTCAATGGTCCCGGCCTCGAGCCTTAACCGGAGATCTTCGATGGGAACCTCCGTCCCCTGGATCCGGCCTTTTCCTTCAGGAACCTTCAGGGAGAGCCCGTGGATATGGAAGAGGCCTTTTTTCCCCTCCAGAACAAGGTCCAGCCTGGCGGAGTTGAAATCCATCCAGCGGCTTTGGAGGGAGAGTTGATCCGCGTTGAGTTTCAGGGTCGTTTCAAGGTCCGGGAATTCTCCCCTGGCCCGCAGCTCCGCGGACACGGTACCCTGGGAGACGATCGCGGGCGAGCGGAAGGAGATTTTGTTTTCCTCAAGGTTGACCCGGAGGTCACAAGTCCATCCCCAGGTTCCGTCTTTTTCATAAGCTCCGGCGCCGCCTTGCCACCGGATGAGGCCGTCCGCCCTGAGGGGCGGCAGAGCCTTCTTCAAGGGATCCGGCAAAAGGGAGAAAACGTTCGTAACCTGAGCCTGGCCGTCCATGCCGTCAAGGGTCAGACGGGGTTTGCCGGCATACTCAAAACCCATATCGCCCTTGCAAGCCAGGATGTCCTGCAGGAGGAATTGAAAGCCACGGGCCTGAACCCGGCCCATGGTCAGGTCCACGGATGCCTCGGTCGTTAAGGTCCCCTTGGCAGGGACCGCCACCTGAACGGTCTCTTTTGAGACCCGCACGCTGCCCCATTCAGCTTCCAGCGGACGAAGGTCCAGGGTTCGCTTTCCGTGGGAATAGCTTATCCCGGAGCGGATCGATACCTCGTCCACATGGATCAGGGGGCTCAGGAGATCCCCATCGGTGATCGTGAGGGTTGCCCTTATTTCCGGCCGGGAAAGGGACACGACCTGCCCCGAGGAGACGCGGATGTCCCGGCCGAGACACACTGTTTCCTCGGATGGGATGTCCAGCCTGCCGCTGCAGGTGAATTCCACGAGATGCTCAGGGGTCGCCGCAGCACGGACGTCTGTGAGGGCCAGCTGCATCCCCCTGAATTGCACGGACACATGGCCGTCGCTCACATGAAACGCCTGAAACTTCACATCCCTGAAGAGAAAAACGGACGCGAGCCTGAGGAGGACTCTCGTGAGGAGGGAGGGCTTTGCGTCGGAGCCCTTGATCTCATCGAATATCATTTCCTGGTGCGCCCTGAAGGTAAATCCCCGCAGGGTGAAACTCTTGAAGGTCAGGGTCTTCCGGCCCAGGGGACCCTCCAACGACATGCTCGCGCTGAACTGGGGGATCTCCATCTGAAAACCGTGGATGTGGGCCAGCATGGAAATCCCTTGCAGCCTGACGTTCAGGGGGTCGAGGGAGTAGGAGAGGTCCTGGATGGTGCAAACGGTTCCGGTGATTCTGGAAATCGATTGCTCCAACAGGGACTTTGCCTTGGAGGGGTGATGGTAATAGTAGAGGAAGGCGGCCAGAAGGGACGCAGAGAAAAGAGCGCCCACGATGAGCACGATGAACAGAGCTTTTTTCGCCTTTGCCATGTCCGGGACATCAAAGAAAAATCAGGTTCGCTCCTGTTTTTCGAGGCGCTCCTGCATCATCAGGAGCATGTTGCCGTCTTCCTGCGCCATGGTTCTGAGCCACTGAAGGGTGTCTTTGATGGAATGGCCGCAATGGCGCAAAGCTTTTTCAAAAAGACGATAGGGACGATGGTAGATAACGACGGAAACGAGAAAAGCGTTATTCATCGGAGCCCGTTCAAAGTGAAGAAACTGCTTTGTCTGGAACTCGCCCTTGATCATCCTGAAACGGGCCATGGCTGAAGCGAAGACCTTTTCCCGTTCCGAGAGCTTTTCTTCATAGCTCATGGGCGACTGGTAAAGGCGATTCAGGTCGTCGGCCAGGGAAGCGAGAAAAGAGGAAAAAAGGCGCTCATCATGGATGGATTTTTGCGCCTCCTGGCTGAGAGGATGGGAGGGGCCGAAGGTTTTCTCCATGAAAAGACGCGCTCCTTCCTTGCCCACGAGCATGGCAAGGCCTTCGTTGAACTCTCCCTGGCCTTTCACGTAAAAGGTGGAGTGGGTCATTTCGTGGAGGATCGTCTCCACGAAATCAAGGGTGGGCGTGTTGATGAGATTCAGAGTGAGGGGGTCCCTGAACCAGCCGAGAGTGCTGTACGCCTGTGTCCTTCCGACAAAGGCATCCAGGTCTTTTTCAAGAAGTTTCTGTTTTTCCAGCCGTGCGTCCTCCGGGTCGAAGAACCCCAGATAGGGCATGTGACCCACCACCGGGAACCACCAGGTCACCGGAGAGAGGCGGTCCTTGGGCGATGCGGAGACGACATAAATGGAGGCCTGAAGGGGCTCCAGGTTCACGGTTTCGTAATTGGAAGTCTTCTTCAACCCCAGTTCGGTCTCCCCGAATTCCTTGATTCTTTCCACCAGGGCGAGATGGTCTTTCACGCTCTGGCTGAGAGAGTCGTTCTTGATCGCCTCTGACACAGGGACGGCGCCGTTGAGCAACCGGTACTGGCCGGCCGTCACCTGGAACAGGTAGCCCAAGCGGCATCCGGAGAGGGACAGGGAAGAGACGATGAGGAGAACCATGACGCCGAAACTTAACCTTGTCCCGGCCGGGGCTCTGCACCCCCATGTCCCTTTTCCGCGGCGGGGCGGCCGTCTCCCCGATGCCCTCCGCTGCGGTGAATGGATTTTTTCTCTCACAAAAGACACGACCGTCAAGGTAACCTCTCCCTTACCATAGGCGAATGAGCTTCTTGCCCCCTCGAAGCTCCCCTCGGACTTTCTCCATGTGTCGAAGGGCCGCGATTTCCCTTTCCAGGTCAGAGGGTTTGATCTGAAGCCTTTCCGAGAGGTCCCTCATCTCAATGCCCCCGGTGTGCTCGAGAATTTGAAGGATCCTGGCCTGAGTCGGGTTGAGAAGCGATTCCGGCCGCTCCTCTTTCAGAAGAGACTTGGCCGTGTGCACAGCCCAGGGGTCGCAGGTGCGGGGAGGGGACAGGGAATCCATGTAGCAGTCCTCACAGAGAACCCGGCCGTGGAATTCCCGCTCCTCTCCGGCCTCGATCGAATCACCGCATTTTATGCATTGCATGTTCATCCCTAAAGTGCGTTGTCGGTTGTCGGTTGTGAGTCCTTCGCTGCCATGACTGCAGCAATCCAACCTGCCCGGCTACATGTATGTCCTGAACCAGTGCTGGAACACGATGAGATTCCACAGGTGCCAGGACGTATCCTGGCGGCCGCTCATGTGGTCACGGGTGAGCGAGTGAATCATATCATAATCAAAGATGCCCTGTCTCTGAATCAAGTCTTTTCTGAGGTACTCATCCACGAGAAACCTCAATTCTTTGCGGAGCCACGCGCCGACGGGCATTTCAAAACCCCACTTGGGCCTCCTGTGGAGGCTCTGGGGGAGGATGTCCCTGAAAGTGTCCAGGAGGATCGCTTTTCCCCCCTTGGCCGTCAGCTTGGTCTTTCCCCGGAGGGTGAACACGTATTCCACCACGGTGTAGTCCAGGAAGGGGACCCGCACCTCCAGGGAATTGAGCATGCTCATCCGGTCGACCTTGTTGAGCATATCCCCCGGAAGCAGGCCTTTGACGTCCAAGTACAGCATAAGGTTGATGGGGTCGTTCCGCAAGGCATCCTCTTTGGCGAGGACCTGGGCGCGAACCGATTCCAGGAACAAATCGCCGGCCGGAGGACCCTTCAGGAGTTTCCGGCGCAGGGAAGAGGAAAACACCTCCCGCCAGTTGCAGAACCGTTCGGGGAAGCGGAGGCTCATGCCCCGGACGAATTTCTTGACCCTCCTGATCCGCTCGAGGGCCGGTTTATCCCGGGCATCGGGAAGGGTCTGGATCACCGGCGCAATGACGCTTTCTCTGAGAAACGCCGGGATCTTGGCGTAGTACCTGGACCAGAACTCTCCCCGGTACATCCGGTAGCCGGCGAACAGTTCATCCCCTCCATCGCCGGAGAGGGCGACGGTGACATGGCCCCTCGTCTCTCTGGAGACAATGAAGGTCGGGACAGCGGAAGAGTCGGCGAAGGGCTCATCAAGGCTCTCGAGGACTTTCGGAAATGCCTCCAGGATGTCCTTGTAGCCGAGCTTGAACTCATGGTGATCCGTTTGGTTTAATTGAGCGACTTCCTTGGCATACCGGGTCTCGTCAAAAGCGGGGAGGTCATGGTACCCGATGGAGAAGGTCTTCACCGGCCGGGTCGAATTTCTCGCCATGAGCCCCACGACGATGCTCGAATCGATGCCGCCGCTCAGGAATGCGCCCAGGGGAACATCGGCAATCAGCCGCCTCTTCACAGAAGCTTCCAGGAGATCCTTCAGGCGCTCCATGCTCTGATGCGCGGAATCGGGACCGCGAGGGGAGGTCTGGTCCTGGGGATGATGGAGGAGAGGCACATCCCAGTACTCGGTCGTGGAAACCTCCCCTTTTTGGAAAACGAGGTAATGGCCGGGAAGAAGCTTCCGGATATTCCTGTAAATGGTCCAGGGGGCGGGAATGTAGTTAAGGGTCAGGTAAAGCTCGAGGGCTTCGGGGTCGATTTCCCGCGGGATGTCAGGGTCGGAGAGGATCGCCTTGATCTCTGACCCAAAAACGAGGCTCTTCCCATCCCAGTAATAATGAAGGGGTTTGACTCCCAGGCGGTCCCTCACCAGCCACAACCTCTGCCGAGGCCCGTCCCACAACGCGAAAGCGAACATGCCGTTGAGGTGCTTCAAGCAGGCAAAGCCTTCGTCTTCGTAAAGGTGGATGATCGGTTCGCAGTCCGTGTCGCTCCTGAGGGCGTGCCCTTTTTCCTGCACCCGTGCCATCAGCCCTTTGTAGTCGTAGATCTCGCCGTTGAAGACCATCCAGATCGTGCCGTCCTCGTTGCCGATCGGTTCGTGGCCGGCAGGGGAGAGGTCGATGATGCTCAGCCTCCGGTGTCCCAGGCCGACCGGCGGGGAGACGAGAATCCCTTCATCGTCCGGGCCCCGGTAAGCGAAGGAGCGGCACATCTTTTTCAGGAGCTCTTCGCTGATGCGATCACCCTGGAAGTCGACTTTTCCGCATATGCCACACATAAATCAAAAATCCCTAGGGTTTGAACTTCACGAATACCGGGTTCGAGAAGAGATGCTTTCCCGCATCCATGATGCGATAGAACGTCAGCTTTCCCCGGGGCGCTTCCTCGTCGGCGTATTCCACCTCAATCGGCAGGTCCGTGTCAAATGTCTTCAGGAGTTGGCCCCCCCGGATCAGGAGGAGCGTCATCCGTTGCGGCCTGTCGGAATTCGTGGAAACCCTGAATTTGATCAAAGGGGTTTGGGAGGTGGCCAGGCTCTCTCCCATGACCGCCCTATCTCCGTTGGTGCCGTAGACATGGAAATAATCGATCCTGGGCCACGTCTGGCCGTCGCCCCTGGAACCGTACATGCGTCCTTTCGCCATCGCCTCAAGGACGGCTTCTTTTGTGAACTCCCTGACCAAAAATGTGGTGGGAAAAGCCCCAAGCTTCAACCCCAGGCGGCCGTCTTCGTGAAAGTCGGCGGTCGAAATTCCCCACGCCGGGTTTTCGCGAATACCCAGGCAATACTCATTCAAGGCCCTGTCCCATTCCCTGCCCGGCTCGGTCAGGGTGACCCTGTCGCCATAAACGGCGGAAAGCCGGTGTAATTGACGCTCTGAAGAAGCACCCCGGGATAGGGTGGCGTGTTGACGAAGATGGGCCCGTGCTTGCGGACGCCGGAGAGCTGTTCCGGGTAATTCCAGAAACAGAGTCCCCCCCGCTCCGTAACATAGTCTATGACCTCCTGGTAGGGCGCAATCCCCTGATCCCCGTCATAGGGGCTGAACTTGGAACTCCTGAAGGGATTGTAATCCACGATAGCCACAAGAGAGGTCAGGACGATGAACAGGCCGCCGACACGGCTGATCCCTTTCCATTTCAAGAGAACCAAACCGATGAACAGAGGGATCGCGAAGAGGAGGAGCCCGGGGACGAATTGGAGGGTGTACGCCAGGGACAGGCTGTTTCCCAGGATCGGGATGTGCTCGTAGTCTTCCGGCCGGTTGAGGTTCATGACAAGGAGCCTCCGGTCATACTGATGAACCGTGAGATCGCCCTTGAGCCAGGAGCCGGTCCAGTAGTAAAAGGGCGACGTGATGCAGCCGGGAACAAGGATCATGTCCGGGTATTTCCTGGACAGCCTCTCGATTTCATTCAGGTACAGTTCCGGCCCTCTGGTCATGATGGAGGGAAATTCCTTCCGGTAGGCGAAGATTCGTCTGAACGGGAGAACGCCGTAGGAGAGGGCGATGCGGTCATGGTCGTTGAAGAAGACGATTCTAAAGCCTCTGGACCGGGCGAGGAGGACGATATCTTCCATGGAATGGGGAGAGTCGCTGAAGGATGACCGGATGTCGATGAGCCCCGGCAGGGCCTGGAGGGGCGCTTGAGAGCTGCCGTGGGCCTGGGGTACGGTGACGGAGAAGAGGAGCGCGAGGGCAATGAACAGAAGGCACAGGATGGTGCGGTTCTCAGGGGCTGGGGCGAGCCTGAAGCCCAACGTCCGGGGGCCCGGAGTTCTTTTGAATTGACAGGACAGGATTCCTAACATAGATTATTTCTGTAATAAATTTAATCATATTCCCCTTGAAGTGTCCATCTCAAAGGGATCTGGTCTTGCACGAGAACGGGGCGGAGGCGCCGGGACATGAAAATCAGGTTTTGGGGCACCAGAGGTTCCATCGCAGTACCCGGTGAAGAGACCATTCTTTACGGAGGGAATACAACCTGCCTGGAGATCACGCTTCAGAGCGGGAGAATCCTGGTCATCGACGCGGGAACGGGCATTCGCCCCCTGGGAGACAAGCTGGTAAGGGAAAATGAACACTTGGACATTCACCTTCTGATGACCCACATTCACTGGGACCACGTCCTCGGCTTCCCTTACTTCCGGCCTCTGTACGAGGCTTCAACGCTCCTCAGAATCGACGGCTA
>JAGUZM010000555.1 GCA_020060805.1 Deltaproteobacteria bacterium
CACCGAGGTATCATAAAAAGCTGTTTCTTTCATGAATGACTCGGAGCGCGCAGCCTCCGAGCCCGCTGCTTGTATCTGGGCGTTTTTGAGCAACCTGCGGAGAGAGTCTTTTCAGACACCCTGCGAGTATGAGGGAGCGTAAGGTAGAGCGTGCTGGGCGCAGGTTTCACGGTCTCTGTTCGTTGGTTCATTTTTCCAGGAAGAGAGCGGAAAGATATCCGACCACTTCTCTCCGGTCGCCGGTGACATCACCTGAATCGGCATAGTGAAGAATGGACGCCCGATTCGGCCCCAGACCCCTCGATGCGAGCATAGCGGCGACCGTCGGTCCACCCCCGCACGCCTCGCATTCCCCGCAGCACAAGGCGCGATGGAGCCCTTGGGGATCCAGGGCGCGGACGTACCCGATGAACGCTTTGTCCAAGACCCTCGCTTTTTCGACCAGGGAAACCAACAAAAAAAGAAAACCGGACAAACGCCATGGTTTCATTTGCGAACCCCTGACTTTTTTGCGATATTATACGGGTACGGATCATCCGTTGGGTTTTATTTTATCACACCGGCAGCGATTGCAGAGGAGGTTTCATGAAAAGGATGCGTCGGCTAACGCCCCTCGTGGTTATCACAGGACTCGTTGTCTGGGTCATCTCAGGATGCAGCTCTGATGCGCTCACCGGAATGACGGCACCTCCTTTCGTCCTTGAAGAGATCTCGGGGGCCAAGGTTTCCTCGAAAGACCTCGCCGGGAAGGTGGTGATCATCGATTTCTGGGCCACCTGGTGTCCCCCCTGTCTCATGACCATACCCGAGCTCGTGGACCTCCAGAGAAAGTACAAGGACAAAGGCTTGTCCGTGGTGGGGATCTCGGTGGATGATCCCGAGAAGGTGACGGACAGGGATCTTGTCGCCTTCAGGGAGGCGAAGAAAATCAACTATCCGATCGTGAGGGCCAACGCAAAGGTCGTGCAGGATTATTTCGCCGACGACCCGAACATGGCCATACCCACGATGTTCTTGGTGGACCGTCAAGGCAAAATCTCGGAAAAAAAGGTGGGCTTCTCCCCAGGGAGCCTGGAGAAATCGGTCAGAAAGCTCCTGTGATGATCGTCGATTTCCATACCCATATCTTCCCTCCCTTTTTTCGGGAAAAAAAGGAAGAGGCCCTTACCCGGGAGAAGGCCTTTCGAGGTCTCTATGCATCGCCCCGATCCAGTCTCATCGATAGGGAAGAGCTTCTGAGAGTCATGGACGAGGAGGGAATCGATCGGTGTGTGACCTTCGGTTTTCCCTGGGAGGGAGCGGAGTATTTCAAGAGACACAATGACTACATCATCGAATCGGTCCAACGCTATCCCGAGAGACTCATCGGGTTCTCCTGCTTTTCCCCATTGTCTTCCGAAGGCCCTGCGGAAGCGCGGAGGTGTCTGGAAGCCGGTCTATCGGGCGTGGGAGAACTTGCCCTGTATGGGCCGGATAACGCCTCCTATGAAAGCGTTCCAGGCATCGGGTCCCTGATGGAAATCTGCCAGGACTTTCGTGTGCCCATGCTGCTCCATGTGAATGAGCCCGTGGGACACTCCTACCCGGGAAAGACCAGGATGGGCCTTGCGGGTCTTTATGCTTTGATAAAGAAGTATCCGCTGAACCGGATCGTCCTTGCCCATTGGGGAGGAGGGATCTTCTTCTATGGGATGATGAAAAAAGAGGTTAAGGAGACTCTCAAGAATACCTGGTTTGATACGGCCGCTTCGCCGTTTCTCTACGAACCGCAGGTATACAAGCTCGCCGGAGACATCGTAGGGTTTGACAAGATCCTGTTCGGAACGGATTACCCACTCATCAGGCCTGGGAGGTATTTCAGGGAAATGAAAGGGATCGGCTTGCCCGAGGATGCCCAGAGAAAAATCTGCGGTCAGAACGCAGCCGAGCTCCTGGGCATTCCGGGGTGAGGGATCTTTAGCAGGGAAGCCCTCGCCTATCAAAACTATTCAAAGGGCTCATTGGCGACCCTCTGGGCGCTCCGTGGCCCCCTGCCCCTATCCTGGGACCAGTCTTTGATGGCGGAGATTTTTTCGTAATCCTCGAGGCGATCAAGTTCCTTGAGCCGATTGACGATCAGGTTCCAGGCACAGTCCACATCCTTGCTGATTTCGCATTTCCCCCGGGAAGAGCCCCCGCAAGGGCCGTTCAGTAAGCGCTTTGCACACCGGGCGATGGGGCATATACCCGCCGTGTACGTGAGCACACAATCGCCGCACCCCAGACATTTTTCCCTCCATGTCCCGGGTTCATCCAGGGCGCCGAGAAACGTGGTGTTAAGGGCGGGGATCACGGGCAGTTTCTGAAAAACGCTCGAAAGGGTCTGGACCCCTGCGCCGCAGGCCAAAGAAAGGATGGCCTCCGTATCCGGAGGAACCGTAAGATAAGATTGCACAAGGTCCCGCTCGCACTGCCTCTGGAAGGTGTCGACCCTGACGGCGGGTGGCGCGTTTTCATAGCGAGCCGGGTCGGCAAGTTCACGGCCGAGGGCCTTCGCTTCCCTCTCCCCGCCGGAAAGACACACGGTCACGCAACTGCCGCAACCGACGATGAAGACATTCCTGAAACGGGAAATGGAAGAGACGATTTCATCCAAAGGCTTGAGTTTTCCTATGATCATTTTCCGACTCCCTGGGCGAGGTCATTCTCCGCGGCCATCTAAGGTCGCGGTGTCCGGATAAAGCTTTTTCCAGACCGAATAGGGATGGGCTTTTAGGTGCTCGGGACAGAGAGGCTCGACTTTCCGGTCCAGCTTTTCAGCCAGGTTCTCTCCAAAATCCGCCGTGTAAAGGGGTTCCCCGCAAACCGCACACCTCACCAGTTCCATGGTGACCACCTCTTCCCACGGGCCATGCAGGAGGTGCTGGAATTCCACCGCTCTATGGGGGCAGATCCGCCAGCAGTTTCCGCACCGGGCGCAACGGGTCATGTTGTGGAGGAGCTTTCTCCTTTTTCCGTCATCCTCATGGGCAAGGGCGCTGGCTGGGCAATTCTGGACGCATGCCAGGCACCCGTTGCATCGCTCGTTGACACGAAAGTGGGCCATGGTTCTTGTCCTCCCGATCCTTTCCTCACCCGACCTGACTTCGGATCACATGGAATATCTTGGATGCCGACTCCATCATCCGGGGCTGGTGCAGCTGATAGGAATCGACGTATTCGATGGCCTTGGGCTGGCAAGCCCGTGCGCACGCCGGGTCCCCGTCACAAAGGTCACACTTGTAAGCAAGCCCGATGACCGGGTCAAAACCCATCGCTCCCGTGGGGCAGGCGGAGACACACATCCTGCATCCCACACAAAGGGTATCGTCCAGGACGACCCTGTCAAGCTGCGGGTCATGGTGAATAGCGCCTTTCGGGCAGGCAGCCATGCACAAGGGATTGGTGCAGTGCTGGCAAGTGGTGGGCAAGAAAAACCTGTGAGAAAGCTGACCGCCGCCGATAACCTGGATGCGCGGTTGAGAGCACTTCTCCCGGGCGTGCTTCATGGAGCAAGCGGTTTCGCACTCCATGCAACCATTGCACTTCAGGGGGTTGATGGAAAGGGATTTGGATCCGATCATTTCGAGCACCTCTCTTGAACAAGGACCATCCGGCTACCACAATGCCTTAAGGCTTCATATCGCCGGGGTGTAAAACACGTACGTTTGAGGGTGGACAATCACAGAGGGCTATCGTTCTATATGATGAACGATAGATGCAAAAATATTAGATACCGGCTGAGTTCTTGTCAAGAAAAAAATTCATAGCTTTAAAATATAACTTTTATATATAACAAAATCAATAAATTAAATAAAACAAAATATTGGAATGACTGGTGGGAAATAGCGGACATAGTTCACTATAATGAACATATGTCATCCGAAATCGGTTTTTCATGGTTCGCTCTCACTGGAGGAAACCTGGAAAGGAGAAACGAAGGCCACCCTTGAAGGGAAAGGGGATGAGTTATACAATGGGCAAAGAAAGGCCACGCGTTGTTCAT
The DNA here is from genome assembly GCA_020060805.1 of Deltaproteobacteria bacterium. Classification (GTDB taxonomy): domain Bacteria; phylum Desulfobacterota; class DSM-4660; order Desulfatiglandales; family HGW-15; genus JAHECH01. Next base: position 4,025 of record JAGUZM010000555.1, read on the forward strand.
GACGGAGCAGGAGACCAACTCGACGAACCATGCTTCCGGTACTGACCTTGAGGGCCAGATCGAAAGGATCACCTATGTCAACGAAGAGACGGGGTACACGGTGGCCAAACTCAGGGTCTCCGGCTATTCGGAACCTGTCACCATCGTGGGCAACCTCATCGCCCCTGCGCCGGGTGAAATGCTGAAGCTGAGAGGCGCCTGGCAAACCCACCCCAAGTTCGGCAAACAGTTCATAGTTGCCACCCATCAGACCATCGTCCCCGCCACGGTGGCCGGTATCAGAAAGTATCTCGGGTCAGGCCTTATCAAAGGCATAGGGCCCGTGATGGCCTCGCGAATCGTGAAGACCTTCGGAGAGAGAACCCTGCGGGTCATCGACGAGAGCATCGATGAACTTCACAAGGTCGAGGGGATCGGACAAAAGCGGATCGAGATGATCGAGAAGGCCTGGAAAGACCAGAAGGAGATTCGGGATGTCATGGTTTTTCTGCAGGGTCACGGGGTGAGCCCGGCCTATGCCACAAAAATTTTCAGAAGATACGGATGGGAGTCGATATCCGTGGTCTCGAAAAATCCCTACCGCCTCGCCACGGAGATCTTCGGCATCGGTTTCCGCACCGCGGATAAGATAGCCCAGGAGTTGGGCTTCACGAAGGATGCTGCTCCCAGGGCAGAGGCGGGAGTCATCTATGTGCTCAACGACCTCTCCGAAGAGGGCCATGTCTACTATCCCTATGAGCCGCTCATCGACAAGGCTATGGAGATTCTGGGGGTCGAGAAGGAGATCATCGTCCAGGCGATCGGTGCGATCGCGTTTGAGGGTCGCATCGTGATCGAGGACCTCAATCAGGATCTGGAAAAATTCCAGCCCAACCAGAAGGCAGTCTATCTCAAGCCTCTCCATGTTTCCGAGACTGGAGTTGCCCTTCATCTCAGACGCCTCATCACCTCGCCCAAAAGCACCCGGAGGATCGACGCGGAAAAGGCGGTCCAGTGGGTTCAGGGAAAAATAAGGCTCAGCCTCGCGGCCAAGCAGATCGAAGCGGTAAAGACGGCGTCCCAGGAGAAAGTGATGGTCATTACGGGAGGGCCGGGTACGGGGAAAACGACCATCATCAATGCCCTGATCAGGATATACCGGGAACTCGGCGCAAGGATTCTTCTCGCCGCTCCGACAGGCAGGGCGTCAAAACGCATGAGCGAGGCCACGGGGTATCCGGCGAGAACGATCCATCGAATGCTGGAGTTCAACCCACAGAAAATGGGGTTTCAGCGCGATCAGGATCACCCCCTGGAGGTGGACGTGCTCATCCTGGATGAAACATCCATGATCGACACCACCCTGATGTACCACCTTCTCAAAGCCCTCCCCTCCCATGCCACGCTGATCATGGTGGGCGATGTGAATCAACTCCCCTCCGTAGGGGCGGGAAACGTGCTGAAGGATGTGATCTTATCGGGAAGGGCGCCGGTGGTGGAACTGAAAGATATTTTCAGGCAGGCGGGCGCCAGCCGGATCGTGGTCAACGCCCATCGAATCAACGCGGGCCTCATGCCGGAGGTCAGCGCCAAGAAGGCGCGGTTGGAGGATTTCTACTTCATCGAGCAGGATGAACCGGAGGAGGCCCTCGGCACAGTCATGGAGTTGGTGTGCGAAAGGATTCCCAAGAGGTTCGGGCTCGACCCCTTTGACCAGATCCAGGTCCTCGCACCCATGCACAAGGGGCTCCTTGGCACGGAAAGCCTGAACATGAAGCTGCAGGAAGCTCTCAATCCCTCAAGCCGGGAATTGAGCAGGGGAGTGCGGACGGTGCGGGTCAATGACAAGGTGATGCAGGTCAGGAACAATTACGAAAAGGAAGTCTTCAACGGGGATATCGGCAAAATCACCTCCATCGACCTCGAAAGCCAGGAGGTGGTGGTGGCCTATGAGGGCATACCCGTGAGGTACGAGGCGTCGGAACTGGATGAGATTGTTCTCGCCTACGCCATTTCCGTGCACAAATCCCAGGGAAGCGAGTACCCTGCGGTCGTCATCCCGGTCCTGCCCCAGCATTACCTCCTCCTCCAGAGGAACCTGATCTACACCGCGGTGACGAGGGCGAGAAGGCTGGTGGTCGTGGTGGGAAGCAAGAAGGCCCTGGCCACGGGGATAAGAAACGACAGGATCATGCGAAGGCACACGCACCTTTCAGAGCGTTTGAAATACCTATGATACCGGCTCAAGACGGACTTCTCTTTCCTTCAGCACCTTCTTGAACAGAGCGGGGTCCCCTGTAACCTTGCCGATGATGTTCACGGCGCTGGCCGGGATGATTTTCCCGGGCTTGCTCATGGGAGTCTGCCCGAAAAAGATGCAGAATGCTTTGCCCGTGGGCCAGTACCCCAGGTCGCCCAGTTCCACCACTTCTTTGGCTGAATCATCGAGTGCTGCCGTCACCGGAATGGTGAAGTAGATTTCGTCTCCCCAGGTGTCAAAGGAGGCAAAGATTGGTAGGGCCTTGGCCACCTTCCTCGCCGTAAGGGTATCGTTCAGTTCCGCTTCTACCGCCAATTTCCCGATGGTAATTTTTATCCTCATCCTCCTTCCCTCCTTCATGTATTATTAGCCCCGGCCAGGCGGTTGCTCCCTGTCCGACGACCCACCACCCACTACTAACCATCCACCACTCACAACCCACCACCCACTACCGACCACCCACCACTAACCACTCACGACCCTCTACCAACAACCCACCACCCACGACTAACAACCCACAATCCACCCCCGCATAGGGGGCATCCCACCTATTTCTTTTTGAATATGAGCTTAATAGGCACCTTTTCCAAACCAAGGCGCTCCCTGAACTGGTTGATGAGATAGCGGTGGTAAGAAAAGTGGATCAAGTCAGGCCTGCTGGCAAAGATCGCAAAAGTCGGAGGCCTCACGCCGGTCTGGGCGGCGTAGAAGAGCTTCAGGTGAGCTCTCCCTGTTCTGGGGGGCGGCTTGCGGCGCACGATTTCCTCGAGGGCTTTGTTGACCACGGGGGTGCTCAAGCGCTGCGAGAGTTGGGTGTAGACATGGTCGATCATCTCCAGAAGTTTGTTCACCCGCTCCCCGGTACGGGCCGAGACGTTGAGCCTCGGCGCAAAAGAGACAAATCCCAAATCCAGGTGAAAGGCCTTCTCCAGGTTCCTCTGTTTCTCAGGATCCCTTTTGACGAGATCCCATTTGTTCACGGCCAGGATCACCCCGCGGCCTCGTTCAAAAGCGTAGCCGCATATGCGGGCGTCCTGCTCCGCGAGACCCTCAGAGGCGTCGAGGACAATGACTGCGATGTGGCAGCGGTCAAGGGTTCGGAGGGCCTTGATCATCGAGAATTTCTCGATTTTTTCCTTAACCCGTGTTTTTCTACGGATACCCGCCGTGTCTATCAAAACATAAGTCCTCTCGGCCAGGGTGAAGAGGATGTCAACGGAGTCGCGGGTCGTTCCTGGAAGCTCGCTCACGAGAAGGCGTTCGAAACCCAGAATGCGATTGACTAGAGAGGACTTGCCTACATTGGGTTTTCCCAGGATGGCCACCCTGATTCGATCTTCTGCGTCCTTTTCCTCAGGCGCTGCAGGGGGCAGATCTGCGACGACCTCCTCCATCAGAGGGCCCACCCCGTAGCCGTGCGCTGCCGAGACAGGATAAACCTTTTCCAACCCCAGAGCATAGAAATCAGCCAGGAGTCGCTCCTGTTCGGGGCCATCGATTTTGTTGACAGCGAGGAAGAATTTTTTGTTGGAGCGCCTGAGAAGGTCCGCCATTTCCCGGTCACCGGGCATCAGCCCATCCCTGCCATCGGCCATGAAAATGACCCTGTCCGCCTCTTCTATGGCTTTCATCACCTGGCCTCTAACCCCTTCGAGAAGGGGTTCATCCGATTCATCAAACCCTCCTGTATCGATGATCGTGAGAAGATGGTCTTCCCATCTGACCGTTGCATAAAGTCGGTCTCTGGTCACGCCGGGCTGATCGTCCACAAGGGCGTGCTTGGACCTGGAGAGGCGGTTGAAGAGGGTGGATTTCCCGACGTTCGGTCGTCCCACGATGGCGATAAACGACGTCATGACATGAGCCGGCGATGGATGGTTTTGGAGGAATCGTTTTCATTGAGATTAGAATCTTAGAGCTTGACTGTCAACTTCAAAAACAATATATTGTGTCCGATTCTCCGCCCGGTCAGCCATATTGTAGTCATATCTCCGTTGGGCGTATTCGAGCCTTGCGAATGGGGCTTGCCTCAGACTTCAAGCGAAGGCTGCGGCGGATCGCCAAGGGGCTATGCCGGCGGTCTCCTGAGTGTTTGACTGTGAGACTGAGGTTTTCAGACGAAAGGCGATTTGCCTTGACTAAGAGGAGCAGATCCCCCTACTGTAATAAAGAACATTCGTATCAGCGGTTTACAGCATCATGCCCACGAAATACATTATTGTGACGGGTGGTGTCCTTTCCGGCCTCGGCAAGGGCATAGCCGCCGCATCCATCGGCCACCTGCTCTCCTCCAGACTCAAGATCGTTCCCATAAAATGCGATGGGTACCTGAATGTGGACCCAGGGACGATGAATCCCTATGAACATGGGGAAGTCTTTGTCCTCGACGACGGCGGCGAGGTGGACATGGACTTTGGCCACTACGAGCGATTCCTGGGAGTGTCGGGCAAGACCAAGTGGAATCTGACCATGGGGAAAGTCTTCGACATGGTCCGGCAGAAGGAAAGGCGGGGCGACTATCTCGGTAAAACGGTTCAGTATATTCCCCATGTCACGGACATCATCAAGAACCATATCTTTGAAGTCGCTAAAGAGGAAGCAGCGGATCTCATCGTCGTGGAAATCGGCGGGACCGTCGGCGATATCGAAAACGAGCTCTTCCTCGATGCCGTGAGGCAGATGAAGGAGGACGTAGGAAGGGAGAACATCGTCTATGTTCACCTCACCTATGTTCCGATCCCGCACGGTGTCCATGAACAGAAATCCAAGCCCACCCAGCAGAGCGTCAACCTTCTGAAGCAAAGAGGCATTTTTCCGGATATCATCATCGGCCGGTGCGCCCAGTTGTTGACCAGGGAGATCAAGGCGAAGATCTCCAACTTCTGTGACGTTGACCCGGAGGCTGTGATCACAGGACTGGACGTGGAAGACATCTATGAAATCCCGCTCATTTTCGAGCAGGAGGGGATCGCGGGGATCCTGCACAAAAAGTTAAACATCTACAGCCCGCCGGATATGACCCGGTGGAAGAAGTGGATCGACAATCTCCGCAACCCGACCGGAGAGATTACGGTCGCCATGTGCGGGAAGTACACGAAGCTGGAGGACTCCTACGCTTCCATCATCGAATCCTTCCACCACTGTTCCGCTCACTTCGGCTACAAGATCGATTTGAAATGGGTCGAGACAACGGACCTGAAAAACGCTTCATGCCTGGACGGCGTTCATGGCATCGTTGTGCCCGGCGGCTTTGGGCACAGGGGCACGGAGGGCAAAATAGAGGTGATTCGGGAGGCAAGGGAGAGGAATATTCCCTTTCTCGGTCTCTGCCTCGGGCTTCAGCTCGCCGTGATTGAATTTGCAAGGAACGTATGCGGCCTGAATGGGGCCAATTCAACGGAGATGGACGCCAGCACGCCCCATCCCGTGATCGACATCCTGCCGGAGCAGAAGACGATCACCGAAAAGGGGGGAACGATGCGGCTCGGGGCATATCCTGCAGTCCTCCGACCAGGGTCGTTGGTTCACTCTCTTTATGGAACGTCCGAGGTGTCGGAAAGACACCGCCACCGCTACGAGGTGAACCCGGCCTATCACCAGGTCATCCAGGAAAAGGGGATGGTTTTTTCAGGCTGTTCCAGGGACGGCAGGCTCGTGGAATTCATCGAGTTGCCCGGTCATAAGTTCTTTGCCGCCACTCAGGCCCATCCGGAACTGAAGTCGCGTATGGAGGTACCCTCGCCCATGTTCTATGGTTTTGTGAAAGCATGCATAGGGTGAGAGGCTGCGCGAGATGAGAGAACTGAACAAGAATTACTGCTTGGTCTTCCTCGGGCTCCACGAAACGCCTGAAAATTTTACCCGAAATATGACGAACCTCGGGTTCTCATCATCCGATATCGAGAACATCATGGCCAGCCCCTCGGTCCCTTTCAAGAAAGGCTTGACCCTGAGGGAGGCCAGGGAATGGGCCGACTCCATGCAATCTGCGGGAGGCAGGGTGAACGTTCGGGAAGAGGAGAACGTTAGTCCTGAAGGGGATGGGAAAAGGGAACGGATACCGCCGCTGGAGAGCTTCACTCTCTGTCCGGAATGCGGTTACAAGCAGCTGAAGGCAGAGGCCTGCATGAGATGCGGGTTCAGCCTGAGAAGCTGACGGAGGGATAAAATCGTGCGGCCATGACCGGTGTCGTGAACATTAACGAAGCGCGAGTGAACATGGCGGTCCGCAGAGCGTACCGCAACTGGAAGACTCAGTTTCAGGAAGACTTTGGCCGGGACACCCGCCTCTGCGATATTTCAGACAAGACCCTTGCTCAACTCGCCCTGGGAAAAGACGAGAGCACCTTCTATCTTTTTGACGTCATCATGAATCTTCAGGGCTTGGGGTCAGGATTCGAGTTCAGCGGATTGAAGCCGCAGGAAAAAATGGCCGTCATGGATCAGTATCTCTTCCTCCTGGACAGGACCCGCTTTGAGTACATGAAAAGGCGGGGATGGCTGGAGGCTTATCCAGGGGAAGAACACGCCGTGGTGGATCTCATATTCCAGTTCGAGGAATTGGCGCCTCGCCTTCAGGCCGCGACGCCGCTCCTCAGCCGAAACCACAAGGCCTACGCTCAATTTCGAAGGATGAGCGCTTTCGAAAGGGAAGAGCTGATCAGGAAACTGATACCCGAGGCCCTCAAGGAAATCCAGGATCAATCCAAGACCTTGTAGACCTTGTCGTTTTCCCTGACCCTCTCCTTGACTTTGATGCCCACCATTGAGCCGGGGGGGGCTTCTTCGACAGCTTTGTTGTCGATCTCCATGCTGGCCACCGTTTCGGTGAAGCCGGTGGTGTGCCCTTGGTATTTGAGCACATCCCCCTTCTTGATACCGCCGCCGCTCACCTGAATGGCCGCCACGCTGGGCTTTGAGAAGAACTTTATCACCACACCCACTTCTTCCTCTGGCATGATCTTCCCTCCTCTCCTCATCCCCCGAAGCGGGAGAGAAAAAACGGTGATCCCAAGCTCTAAAACCACTACCCCTTTTCATCAGCCTTGTCAACAGATCCCGGCTGAAAGGAGGCTGGACAGATGGGTTGACCTGATGTATGGTGCTCCTTGAAAAAGCTGCTTTAAGGATCGGTCCATGGAAGAATACAAGAAAAGACTGGCTATCACCCTGGCGGAAACAGGGGCCCTGTTTTTCGGCAGAAATCTCGTGCTCAAAGACGGACGGCCGACACCCTACTTTGTGAATTTTGGTATGTTTAGGACAGGCCGACTCAGCAAAGAACTGGGCGGGTTTTTTGCCGATATGATCGTCCACCGTGATCTGGCGGATCAGGCGGATGTGATCCTGGGGCCCTCCTACAAAGGAAGTGCGATTGCCTTGACTACTGCTATAGCCCTGTACGTGAACCACGGCCGTGACCTTTTGTTCGAGTACGATCGAAAGGAAGCGAAAAAGCACGGGGAGGGGAGCGAGAAGGAAAGCCTTTTCGTAAACCGAACTTTTTTTGAAGGCTGCAGGGTATTCATCGTAGATGATGTGGCCACTTCCATGGGCACCAAAGTCGAACTGATAGACAAAGTGAATGAAGAGGCGAAGGCCAAGAAGATTAACGTCATGATGCTCGGCATAGGCATAGCGATAGACAGGGAACAGACCACAGCGCTCTATGACAAGGAGGGTCGCGTGGTGCCGGGCGAAAAAGGGAAGCATGCGATCGCGGAGTTTGTGAGAGAGAGCGGCATTCCTGTCTATTGTGTGGCGGGCATCAGGGAGGTTATGGATTTTCTCTATAACGAAAAGGTGCCGGTGCTGATCGAAGGGAAGAGAACGCCCCTGGATGAGAAGACTATATCAACCTTCCATCAGTACATGAAAACTTACGGCACAGACTAGCAGGTAGATGAGGGAACCCATCTCCCTCCCTAAGTTGGTATCTCAGGAACGGTCTTTCCCTCGTCGTCTCAGGAAAATGACAAGTGACAAGTCACGAGTGACGAGTTAATATTTTTGTCTGGTTACTTGTTGCTCGTCACTCATTTAAGCGACTGGTGAAAGGAGACATGCGAGGAGGCATGGTGAGGACAGGTTCAATGGGCAAGAAACAAATTCCCAAAGTGGAGTCTGCCGCTTCGGAAAAAGAGAAGCAGGCCAAAGTGCATATGAAGAAGGCTGGCAAGTTGGAATCTTCGAAATGGACCAAGGTCGTCATCAAACAGGCGATCTCCATGGCGACAAAAGTCGGTGCGGACGCGATTCTGTTCTATATGGACAGCACCAAGGATCTTGGGCCCCTCTATGGAATGAAGAGCGAGATCAAGCTCATCCTGCTCACCAAAAGAAAGGAATGCGTAGAGAAGGCATCCGAGTTGCCCGTCCATGCGGTCATGATTCCCGATGTGCAACTCACCCGGACAGGTTACATCAAGATCGGGTTTCTTTCCGCGATTTCAAAAGGGCTTTTGAAGAGTGGGGATGTTATCGTTTGTGTCGGGGGAATCCCGGAGCAGGGGTACATGGACACGATCATGTTGGTGGAAGTCAGCCTCGAATCTCAATTGTTCAGCGGCAGCGCGGCTGTCTCTTTTCCTCCGGGGATGCGGTCGGAGGTGTTTGAGACACTCCTCGCCCTGGTACTCGAACTGGCGAACCAGGGCAGGGAGGGAAAACCCGTGGGTTCTATTTTTGTGCTGGGGGACCACGAAAAAGTGCTTTCCCTTTCGACGCAGCTCGTTTTCAATCCCTTTCACGGCCATCCTGAGGAGTCCCTCAACATCAACGAACCGCAGATGAAAGAGAGCCTCAAGGAATTTTCTTCCATTGACGGCGCGTTTGTTGTCCGGGAGGATGGGGTCGTCCTCGCGGCAGGCAGATACCTGAATGTGGGCTATCACGGGGAGGCCTTTCCCCAGGGCCTAGGCACCCGCCACGCAGCGGCTGCGGCTATTACCCAGGCAACTGACTCGATCGCTTTCACCATTTCGGAATCCACGGGCAAAGTGACCGTTTTCAGGGGGGGTAAGATACTGACCGAGATCGAGAAAGGGTCCCCGTCGCCCTCTGCGAGAGCAGTCCTGGTCTAAGAGCTTGATGAGAACGCCCATCTCCCCGCCGAGTCGGATTCGCAGGAATAGTGTTCCTCCCATCCTCTCAGGGAAGTAACAAGTGACAAGTCACGAGTGACAAGTTAATGTCTTGATCTCGTTACTCATTACGCATCACTCATCACGGAAAACCGCGTTCTAGGTAGTCGAATGTTCCACAATAAAAACATACCATCGCTGATCAAGGCAGCCTTGAAGGCGCGATCACCCCAAATTATTGAAGACCAGAGTGGGCTTTCGAGACATGCAGCGGTCCTGATCCCAATCTTTAAAAGGGATGACGGGTACATGTTTCTTTTCACCAAGAGGACGAGCACTGTGGAGGCTCACAAAGGGCAGATCTCGTTCCCGGGAGGCCGTGTAGACGAACAGGACGGCTCTCTGATGGAGACGGCTTTGAGGGAAGCGAACGAAGAAATCGGGTTGCACAGGAAAGACGTGAAAATACTCGGCAGGACGGATGATGTGCGCACGATGAGCTCCGACTACATCGTTCATCCCTTTGCTGGGTTCATTCCGTATCCCTATGATTTTAGAATCAACAGGAATGAAGTGGAGGAACTCCTCACCGTGCCCCTGGAAATCTTCTTGGAAAACGGTTCCGCGATGCCTGTCGAATATCAGGGTGAGATATACCGGAGTCTTACCTACACGTACGGGGGCGAGGTGATCTGGGGCGCGACAGCGAGGATCATGGAGAACCTGGTGGAGATCCTTCTCTCCGCAGCAGGTTCAAAGTTCTGAAGAGGGTTAAATGAAATCCGCCAGGAGCAGATTTCATTGGGGAAATTTTGGCTTGCCTGTCGATTTTCAATGAGTTATATTCCTATCGAGTCGGGACGTGGCTCAGTCTGGTAGAGCACCGCGTTCGGGACGCGGGAGTCGCTGGTTCAAATCCAGTCGTCCCGACCAGAACTCAACTCAACAACGACACTCGGCCAAAGAAGCCGAGTGTTTTTTTCGCGGATTCGGTTGGGAGGGAGTCGTCCCTACCATTCTTTTCTTTGATTTGCGATCCCAGCGCCTACATCCAATCAATATCCACCAGATGCTCGACCCTCTTGAATTCCTGATCTCCGGTTATAATCGTGCAGTCCTGCTTCCTAGCTGTGGCGACGGTGAAGCAATCTGCGAAGGAGAGAGGGTACTCGGCCTTTATTCTAGCAGCCTCGATGACGTCATCGAATGTGTTTGGAACGGGACTTAAGGGTAAGGACGGAACAATGGTTTCGATAAAATATTCGCCCTTTTCAAGCCCTCTTTTCCTGGACACAATATGGAATACCTCTCCTATGTTGATTTCATTCATAAAGAGGGTGTCCCCGGACTTCTGGGCATTGGCCATGACGTCCAGAACTTTTTGGCAGCCCGCTTCTCGATTCAAGTACGAGACCATCGCGAAGCTATCCAGCAGCTTTTTTTTCTTCACGTTCCCGCTCCTTCTTCCGTTCTGCCAGCAGCGCTTTGGTCAGCGAGGGGCCGTCTTTGAAGACGCCGCAGAATTCTTCCACGGGATCATCGGGCAATGGCACAAGAACTGCTTGATTCTCTTTAAGTTTTACAAGAATCCTTTTGCCCGGAACGATATGAAGCTTCTTCCTTATCTCTCGAGGGATCACGATCTGCCCTCTGCTGGACGTGATTACGACACTCATTGAAATCCTCCATCAGCCACTATCGATTTCGTCACACATGATAGAAACATTCGCACACCGGTAGATTTTGACATACCGACTGGCTGTTGTCAACATTTTGGCGCAAGTAGTATGTGAGTTTTTCTCAGCGCAGGTTGAACGCCCTAGATGTTTCCGGTCTGGACCAGCCGGGCGAAATGCTCAAAAGAGCGATCATAAGTCGCTTCCGCCTTTTCGGGGAAACAGCAGCCCGGC
>JAGUZM010000127.1 GCA_020060805.1 Deltaproteobacteria bacterium
CACCGAGGTATCATAAAAAGCTGTTTCTTTCATGAATGACTCGGAGCGCGCAGCCTCCGAGCCCGCTGCTTGTATCTGGGCGTTTTTGAGCAACCTGCGAGCAGGGTCTTTTTCAGCATCCTGCTAGCGTAGGTGATTCTCCCCGCTGTGCCTGGAGCCTTTGAGATGCGAACATCAACAGAAAGCTCGAGCGAGGCGTGCCTCGTCCCGGGAGGTTTCGCTGCTGAGGGGAAGGGAAAGGGGCGACATCGGGAAACGGTAGAACCCTATAACTGGATTTTCCAATAGAGTCAAGGAGTTTTTGGGTCCAGGGCTAACCTGGGGAGGGAACGACAAAAAGCTTTACAAGGGGGGATGAAAAAATGTACTAATGGTTAAACCATTACAATGACTCTCAGGGAGCACCCGATGTTTCGGCAGGCAAAGCAGAGCCGTATTTTTCAGGACGTGGTCGGCCAGATCCAGGACGCCATCCTTCGGGGGAGAATCGCGCCCGGAAGCCGTCTGCCTGCCGAAAGGGAGCTGACGGAGATCTTCAAGGCGAGCCGGGGCACGCTCCGGGAAGCGCTGAGGGTTCTCGAACAAAAGGGGCTGATCACCATCAAGACCGGGGTCAAGGGGGGCCCCGTGGTCAACCAGCCCACCACCGATCAGGTGACCGAGAGCCTTGACCTCCTGATCAGGTACCAGAGGGTATCCCTCAAGGAACTGGCCGAGTTCCGTGAAGGCATTGAGGGCATTGTGGCGGGCCTTGCCGTCCAGAGAGCCGGGAGGAACGACGTGCGGTATCTGAAAAAACTCCTCACGGAGGCGGAAGGTTATCTTGAGGCGGGAACGGAAAGCTGGGATGATTTTATCCGCACAGACAACCGGATCCACATGGCCCTTGCCAAGATCTCGCGAAACCCTGTGTATGAATCGGTCCTCCAGACCGTCTACGACCACATCCACCGCTACTTTGACCGGTTTCTTCCGAGGGAGGAAAAAATCCTCCGGGAAAATTACCGGGATCTGGCGGAAATCGTCGGAGCAGTGGAAGACGGGGATGCCCCAATGGCCGCCCGCCTCGTTCAGGACCACGTGTGCCGGTTCAACAGGCTGATGGAGGGAAAAAGGCGGAAGGGGTTAGGGCAAAAGGAAAAGAAACTCAACGAAAAGGTGTGACCATCATGAGTGCGATGAGGATAACCAAACACCCGATTCTTGCAATACCCAAGAGAAAGGAAGCGACCTTTACGTGGAACGGCCGCACCCTGACCGGATGGGAAGGGGAGACGATTTCGTCCGCTTTGATCGCGAACGGGATCCATATCTTCGGCCATCACCCAAAAGACGGCAGCGCCCAGGGAATCTTCTGTGCCAACGGCCAGTGCTCCCAGTGCCTCGTGATGGCCGACGGCCTTCCCGTGAAATCCTGCATGACCCCCCTCCGGGAGGCGATGGTCGTGGAAAGCCTGGAGGGGCTTCCCAAACTGCCCGAAGATGATGAGGCACCGCTTCTCAGGGAGCCGCCGAAGAGGGACGTGGAGGTGCTCATCATCGGAGGGGGGCCTGCCGGTCTTTCCGCAGCCATAGAACTGGGAAAACTGGGCGTGGACACCCTTATCGTCGATGACAAGAGCAGCCTGGGAGGAAAGCTCCTGCTCCAGACCCACAAGTTCTTCGGGTCTGTGGAGGATTCCCATGCGGGGACCCGGGGTTTCGAGATAGCCCGGATCCTCGAAGAAGAGGTCCGAAAGCTCGATTCCGTGGAGGTGTGGCTGAATGCAACGGCGGTGGGCGTTTTCTCCGACCGCATCGTCGGGATCGTCAAGGGGAACCTCTACAGGAAGGTGAAACCGCAACGGCTTCTCGTGGCCACGGGGGCGAGAGAAAAGATGCTCTCTTTTCCCGGGAACACGCTCCCCGGCGTCTACGGGGCCGGAGCTTTCCAGACCCTCGTGAATCGCGACCTCGTCAGATCGTCAAACCGGGTCCTGATCGTGGGCGGCGGGAACGTCGGTCTCATCGCAGGCTATCACGCGATTCAGGCGGGCATTGAGGTGGCGGCCCTCGTGGAGGCCCTGCCGCAGGTGGGCGGATACAAAGTCCACGCCGACAAGCTCATGAGGCTGGGCGTGCCCATTCTTACGAGCCACACGGTGGTCTCGGCCGCGGGCACAGACAGGGTGGAAAAGGTGACCGTCGCAGCCCTGGACAGGGAGTGGAAAGTCATTCCAGGTACACACAAAACCTTTGACGTAGACACGGTGCTCATCGCGGTCGGGCTCGCTGAGGTCAACGAGTTCTTCTTCAAGGGGAAGGAGTGGGGCATGGAGGTGTTCTCTGCCGGGGATGCCGGTGAGATCGCAGAGGCCTCCGCAGCCATGTTTACGGGCAGGATCCAGGGGCTCAAGATCGCCCAATCCCTTGGGCTCTACGAAGGGGAGATCCCGAAGGAGTGGGAAGAGAAAGAGAAGATCCTCAAATCCAAGCCTGGCCCTGTTCTTCACCGGGAGAAACCTAAAGAGGAAAGAGGGGTGATGCCCATTTTTCACTGCGTCCAGGAAGTGCCCTGCAATCCCTGCACCTCGGTGTGCCCTGAGAAGGCCATCAGGACAGAGAGAGATGAGATCACGGGGCTTCCCTACATGGTTGATGTGAGCCTGTGCAAAGGCTGCATGAACTGTGTCTTTGTTTGCCC
>JAGUZM010000435.1 GCA_020060805.1 Deltaproteobacteria bacterium
AGCCCAGAAACCCGATTTCCAGGACCACCGTCCAGAACACGTCAGGGGCTGGGTCCTTCTGCGTCTGCCCCGATGCTCCCGGCAATCCTTTTTCGCCTTGCGATAAAGACTTCTCCTTCCCCTCCTTCACGAGAAGGTCGTTGATCCTTGACTCGCTTCTTTCAATCCAGTCCTTTCCGGGCGTCACGAAGTGGCTGGCCGCGATGAACCCTCCCCTGATCGTTCGAAAAGCGATGAGGGCGAGGGTGAGATCTCCCTGCTTTTCAGCCTCCTCACCGATTCCCCAGAGCTTCCGTGCCGACTTTTCGACATAGGGGTTAAAGGGCGTGTACCAGTGAATCGATCGATCAAAATAGGTGATGGCACGGATGAATTGCTTCTGTTCCAGCAACGCCTCCCCGCTCTGATAGGCCTTCATGGACCCGTAGAACGCCCTCGCCCAGGTAAAACCCAGGAGTACAACGACTACCAGAAGAATCAATCCGATCAGGCGTCGGCTCGCGCTGCCATTGACCACCTCCACCAATCCCGCTCCTTTCGCGCTCTTTCTATTCCCCGAACCCCTTCTGTCCAGAAACCACTTGATATTTATAGCAAAATTTTGTATAAATGGCTATAAAAAATAACCAATGATGACCATTTAGTTAATCCTTATGAACCCATTCAAAGCCTTCAACGGAAAAAAGGTGCTCATCACGGGTGGCCTCGGCTTCATCGGCAGCACTTTGGCCAGAGCTTTGACGGATTTGGGCGCCCTTGTGATCGCGGTGGACAGCCTCATTCCCGAGTATGGCGGAAATCTCTTTAATGTGAGCGGCTACGAGGATCGAATCAAGATCAACATCGCCGACATTCGCGACAGTTTCAGCATGGCTTATCTCGTCCAAGGTCAGGACATTCTGTTCAACCTGGCCGGCCAGACCAGCCATATTGATTCCATGCAAAACCCCTTCGCGGATCTCGACATCAACTGCCGCTCCCAACTTTTCATCCTGGAAGCGTGCCGGAAACACAATCCATCCATCAAAATCGTCTACGCAAGCACACGGCAGATCTACGGCAGGCCTGATTTCGTGCCGGTCCACGAGGGGCATCCGTTGCACCCGACGGACGTCAACGGGATTAACAAAATGGCCGGCGAATGGTACCACATTCTATACCACCGCGTTTACGGAATGAAGACCTGCTCCCTGCGACTCACCAACACTTACGGCCCTCGAATGCGGATCAAAGATGCCCGGCAGACCTTCCTCGGGGTGTGGATCAGAAACCTCATTCAGGGCAAACCGATCGAAGTCTGGGGAACGGGCCTCCAGGTGAGGGACTTCAATTTCGTCGATGACGTCATCACCGCGATGCTCAAGGTGGCGATATCCGATGAGGCGAACGGTGAGGTGTATAATCTTGGGGGCCCTGAATCTCTCAACCTCCGTGACCTGGCAGCCCTGCTCGTTAAACTTCATGGAAAGGGCGATTTCCGGGTTGTCCCATTTCCCCCAGATCGGCAGCCCATCGACATCGGCGACTATTTTGCGGACTACAGCAAGATCCGCAAGGCCCTGAACTGGTCCCCGGCCACGCCCCTCGAAGCGGGCCTGACCAAGACCTTGGCGTATTACTACGAGAACTTCCACCACTACCTATGATCCCTCAGAACAGCCCACTCGCGAATTATCTCAGTCACAGGCAGGACATCGATGCCGCGATCAGCCGCGTTGTCCAAGGCGGTCAGTACATCCTGGGGCCCGAAACAGCTGCTTTTGAGAAAGAATTCGCAGAATATACAGGCGTCGGCTACGCCGTGGGGACGGGAAATGGGACCGACGCCTTGCACCTTGCCCTGAGGGCGATCGGTGTCGGGGCCGGAGATGAGGTCATCACCGTATCCCACACGGCGGTGGCCACCGTGGCGGCCGTGGAAATGGCGGGGGCCGCTCCTATCCTCGTTGATATCGAAGTAGGGTCTTACACCATGGACCCGACACAGGTGAAGAAGGCCATCGGCCGTCGCACAAAGGCGATCCTCCCGGTCCATCTCTACGGCCAACCGGCTGACTTGGCCCCCCTGATACGTCTCGCGGAGGAGCATGGCCTGCACCTCGTCGAAGACTGCGCCCAGGCTCACGGAGCCAGCTATCATGGGAAAAAGGTGGGTTCCTGGGGTCACGTTGCCGCTTTCAGCTTTTATCCCACCAAGAATCTCGGTTGTCTTGGAGACGGCGGAGCGGTGGTGACCAACCGGCCGGATATTCACAAGAAACTGATCGCCCTGAGGCAGTACGGATGGGATCGTTACCGGAGGAGCCAGATTCAGGGCTTCAATTCCCGCCTGGATGAATTACAGGCCGCGGTTCTGAGAGTCAAATTGACCCACCTCGATGAGAACAACGAAAAACGGGTTGATATCGCCCGTGTCTATGATCATTCCATCGATATTGCCGGCCTTGAGCTCCCGAAACCTGTGCCCCAGACAACCCATGTCTACCATCAGTATGTCCTCCGATGCCCTGAGCCCCCGGTCAGAGACGAGCTGATCTCATTCATGAGGGACCGGCATATCCAGACCGCCATCCATTATCCCGTGCCCGTGCATCTCCAGGCAGCCTACGCCAGACGCCTCGAACGACGCGCACCCCTGGGGACAACGGAGAGGGCGGCTGGTACCATCATATCCCTGCCCATGTTTCCTGAGCTCAGCCACGACGACGCTGAGAAAACCGCATTCGCAGTGCGCGATTTTTTTGCGGGGAAAAGGTGACGAAGTGCTTCCGAGAATCCCACCTGAATTGTTTAACCTGTACAGGCCGTCCTCCCTGCGGGAAACCTTTTATCTGCGAACCAGATGGCGGCTCTGCCCCTTTCAGCTCGTCGAATCCTACCTACCGAGGAAGGGCCGGATTCTCGATTTCGGCTGCGGGTACGGCATGCTGTCAAATTACCTCGCCCTCAGGTGCCCTGATCGTGAGATCTTCGGAATAGACCTCAACGCCAGCCGGATTCGTGTGGCTCTTCGTTCCCTGAAAGGCCGGGAAAACGTCCAGTTCCGTTGCGGCGACGTGGCCGAATTGCGGCTCCTCCCCTTTGACGCGGTGGTGATGACGGATGTCCTCCATCACATCGATGATGGGAAGGTCTCTTTGCTTCTCACTAAAGTGAGGGAGTGCCTCAACCGGGAAGGGACCCTTCTCATCCTCGACGTGGACAGGAGGCCCTTCTGGAAATTCTCGGTCACCTACGCCATCGACCGATTTCTCAACTTAGGAAGTCCCTTGCACTACCGTTCAAGGCGAAGAATGGAGTCTCTCCTGGAGGCGTTCCTTCTGCCTGCGTGGAAAGTCG
>JAGUZM010000529.1 GCA_020060805.1 Deltaproteobacteria bacterium
CGGAACCGGACGATTTACTCCGGAACGCCTGGACGATTTGGGCCGGAACAACTGGACGAATTCCTCCGGAACAAGTGGACGATTTCGCCGGAATAGGCAGGCCTCTTCCTCGCTTATCACAACCGCTTACGCCGGCCCGACCCAGGGTCACGCAAACTATTTCCAGGAGATATTTATATATTTATGCCCGTCCCCCTTCACATCCCGGAATTCGAGTTTTCCTCCCATTGTGCTAACTACTTGACCTGGAGGGAAACACCATGGCTAAAAGGAAACGGAAAACATTATAGCCTCGATGAAAAAGTCAGCATTCTGAAAAGGCATCTCCTAGAGAAAGTACCCGTCTCAGATCTGTGTGATCAGCATGGACTTCATCCAACGGTCTTTCACCGGTGGATGAAGGAGTTCTTTGAAAAAGCCGCCCTGGCCTTCGAGAAGCCGAGGGACTCTGGGACCCAAAAGAGAAAAGAAAACAAAGGCGCAGTGAAGCCAGAGCAGATTGTCGAAGAACCATTGCAGAGGTGATTCCCTCTGCCTCCTAATGGAACGGATCAATGGTCAAAACACAGCTTAATCCAAACCGGGGATTCTCCAATTCACGCTGAACCAGGACAGACCTGTCTTGCCTTCCAGTGCTTGCACTGGACATAAATCTTCTTTCCATTCTTCTGGAGCCGCAGGTCGACGCCGCCGTCCGCGCCCTCACCCGGGTTCTCGAGCACGAAGTACACCTGCCTCCGAAAAACCTCGGAGACCACCTCCTCGTGCCAACTCAATGCCTCCACACTCTCGATATTCTTCTGGGAATCGAGCATCCGCCCCTTTCGCCACCTCTCGAAGGCGGACATGCCCGCAGCAAGGCAAAGGAAAAAGGCAACGATCTGCGCAATGATTGGGGAGACTTGAGCGAAAGGGTTCCCGGCCAAGTATCCTGATTGGCAAAGCGGGAAGGATAAATCGGATTGCCACATAGGAAACTACCGCCATAGCGATACTGACCCACCACGGAAGACGAGTAAGAAGATCCAAGAGAGATTCATCTTTGCGTGACATTCTTCTGAGGCCCTCATCTGAGTAATCTGCATAATCTGTGGATCAATTCTTGAAGGTCTGCCTGCGGTGGTAGTCCAGGTTTTCCTGACCGGGCCAGAAGAGCTGCTTGTTAGGTCGGAAAATGAGACGGTCCACGAGCGTCAGCATGTGGCCGGGCATGTTCTGATCGGTCCTGACCCTCGTTGATACGAGAACTTCGTACTCGTGCCCCACGCCCATGAGACCTTCGTCGAACGACCAGTGGCACAGCCGGCAGAGAGCGAGACCGTTGGTCGGCCGGTCATCCTTGCTCTCATTCCACGGCCGGATGTGGGCGGCCTCCACGATCGTGTGCCCCTCTGGTGTGAGGATCCTGATCCCACACAAAGCACACCGGTGGTCATAGAGCTGTACGATCGCCTTCTTGAATCCCTGGCTCCTTGCGGATGCAGCAATCTCCGGCTCCTGCCGATCCATCCAATCTCCCGGATCCTCTATAGCCTCCGCTTTGTCGAACAGCTCCAGACTGTATTGATACGCAACCACGTTAACCCTGCCCTGCTTGATCAAAGCAGGCCGGATCTCCGGAGCGAAGTAGGTGTTGATCAGAACCATCCTCAGGTGCTCCCTGCTTTCGGGTTGGACAAGAAGAGCAAGAAGCTCGGCGTCCATTTTTGCCCCAGCGCAGATCTCACGAAGCCTGATCATGGACCTGAACCCATCTGTGTACCTGATTTCGTGCCCTGGATTCGGAATGAGATGCCAGAATCCGTCTGTCTGAAGGCGGGGGAACGGATAGGCCATCGATGTCTTCGATCCCGGTGGCATAACAGCCGACCAGTAACCATTGAAGGTGTCGACAAGATCAAAGGAGGGTTCGATGAGGTTACGGGTGATCTGGCCCTCGGCGATCAGGTCCATGACAGAGAGGAGGAGAAAAGGCTTATGCGGTGCACGATGATTGGTGAGTGCTGGATATCGATCCCGGCCTTTATCGGTGCGTAGTCGGGAAAACATTTTTGTATACTTTCCGAGCATGCGCTATCTATCAACCATACGAAGCCCAAATTCAACAATTCACGATCTTCCCACGTCCTTCCGTGTTCTGGATTAACACACGACACTTGAGGCTATTCTCTGAAAACCTTTTCATTATGCCAGGAAAGGAATTCTGGACTAGGTTGGAATCTCGGCGACGAAGGCACCCAAATTCTGTTTCCATGCAATGCACGGTACTCCTCTCCGTTATCGAACTCCTCTTTGATTCGCCTGCTGACCTCAAAATGATGGTCGAGTGTTACAGTAACGTATCCTGAATCAAAAAGCCGATGGATGTCAGATCGGAGAAGAAGACCATTATTGATCCTGTGCGGTCCATCATCTTTATATGGTCTTATATGGGCCGCTTCTAGGATAGGTAGTATCTTGTCCTGAGTGACTGAGCACCGCCGCTGATAGGCATCGGTTACCATGACCCTGAAACTTCCCTGCCCTAACCTGGGGACAATCACTGAGGGTTTCCCATACCGCTCCTGAGGGATATCAGAGATCTCCATTAAATCAGTGAACGATTTCGGATCCAAATTGGACTTAAGTATCTCTGAGACTTGCTCCCAGATAGTTAGACCGAGCCCGGCGCTCAGATCGTACGTTTTTCCTTGGACAATATTGAGGCTGAAATCAGGGGGAATAGGAATCCACTGTTCTCGAGGAAAGAAAAAAGGCTGAGTCAGAATTATGCAGCCGATCTTATAGTCTTCACCGGGCGATGGTCTGCTACGCCTGTACTTCTCGGTCCGCCTGCGCATCTCTGAAAGAGACCGAGCCCCGTTCTTGATTTCGAATGCAGACCAAGCGAGACTTATCGGCAGTATCGAACTGTGAGCGAATAGACCTCCGCCAACAATGTAGTTCAAGGGGGAATGAAGCTTGAAGAGAAAGGGTTCACTTGGTACGAGTGCTTTGAAACGAGTGCTACCACCAGGTTGCCAGAAATTAACCTCATCAATCCCGGGGTGCTGAGCCAGGAAGTCGAACCATTCATTATCTGTTACACCTATGAAACCTTTCATCGAGTCTCCCGCTCTTAGGCTATCTCTCTGAATCTCTGGTATCTTCTATCGAGCAAATCGGGGCTTGGTCTCATATCTGCAGATCTCGGCATTATAATCCGCTGTAGGTGCAAGCCTTGAAGACCATGCAGAAGCATGGGACCATCTTTCTCCTCTAGAATGTCCTTCCTGACTTCAATGATGCAGTCAGGTCTGATTCCAAGCAGTAGGCGATCGAAAGCGGCATGATGAAATTTGCAGAGAGAGATCCCGTTATTCACGGTGGGTAGCCCATCTGGCTCGCCATCAGGGATTATGTGTGCAGCATCCAGGAGTTCAAGATGTCGAAGCCGGCAAAAGGCACACTGCTCACGATAAGCACGAAGAACCCTTTCACGAAATCCGCGCTGGTGTAGGCGCTGCTTCATAAGAGAGGTCAAGTATATTCTTCGTGCCCCAATTGTAGGCTCGGCTGTAAAGGTATTGTCCTTCTGCTATGTTCTAAGGAGTGAAAGATCATCCACCGCGATTTTGAAAGTCAGTTTTTGCGGGTCGTCAGCCACAATGAACACCGGCCAAACGGCTAGATACTTGCTTGGTACAACTCCGTGGAAATAGATGAGAGGAGCTTTATGAAAGTAGGCCATACGAAGGCCAGCGTTATCTCGGTGTTGTGGGTCGGTTCCGCGGTACCTGTAAAGGAGCAAATTGTCCGGTCCGAAACTGTCGTCGTAAGGACCCTCGGGTGTGGTAGTTATGGAGAGAGGCATCTGCGGGAGCATTCTGGGTTTGAATATCCCTTGGGGCCCCACGAGAGGTACACGCTGATTCTCAAATACAAATCCCTCAGCGAGCACTGGGCGAGGCAGGACATCGCCATGGATGCGGACTTGCTCCGTCAGCCAACTGAAAGCTGCAAGTCGAACTATTCCGTCCAAATCTGCCATGGTGAGTTCCTTATCGAGTGATCACGCGCTCGAAGATGCCAAGGATCTGAATTTCGTCTCCCTCTTGTAGCTCAATTTCTTGATAATTGGGATTTGATGAGGACAGGACGACCTTCATCGCCTCCCCTATCGATTCTGAACTGGACTGCCGTGTGCTCCTGTATCGTTTCACGACAGCAAGGGGCGCACCTCCGTATTCCTTTATCCTGCAGAGGACCGTTTTCCCATTTCGGGAGCCACCGGGGTCCTTTCTGAACAGACATACACTTCCATCCGGAATTGCTGGTTCCATTGAGTCTCCCTCGATCCGTACGAGAAAGCGGTCTTGAGAAAAGGGGCCACCTTCCACATGAACCCAGCCGCAATTACCTTCATTAGCATAGACTCCGTCGAGGCTGTCGTAATGTGGGTTGGCAGCTGCCCTGAAATCGAAAAGCGGGAGCGCATTGACGTAGGGACGAAGCTCGATAACTTTTGCTGGACTCTTCTCTGTTTCCGATTCTACTGCAGGTAGGTTCTCGGCTCGGCTTCTTACGAATCGTTCAGTGTCTTTGTCCATGAAATAGACGTAGCATCCCTTTAAACCCCTGGACAGGAGCACTCTGTAGGTGTTCTTTAACAGCTCGGTAAACTTGTCCTTGCTTGATTTCACTCCGGGGTCGCAAGAGTTATCGCGTAATCCAGTCCAGTCCTGTTTGGAATAATCATAGACCAGATCATTCCCGAAGATCACACCAACGTAATCAAACTCAAACCCTTGGGCCGTGTAGATGCATCCGATCTGATCTATCCCACCTGGCTCATGTGCCCATAACGTTGCTTTTGGTATCCCTTTTGCCAATCTGGTAGCCTCGGGGCGCGCATTCCACGGTCGACGATAGTTGCCGATGACAACGTCTCCCTCGAGAGTGCCGTCCGTCTTTGTTTTCGACCAGTTCCAGCAGAACCCGGCAGCAAGCCTCGCGGTGAAGCCTTCGGCCGCCTTGTCCCTGATCGCGGCTTCAAGGGACTCGGGGGTTGGAAAAATCCGGAAATCGAAATCTTCTTTTCCATTCCAGAGGACATGGGGCGTTCTTTCAATGCCGAGAGTGTTATTAACCCAGCTGACGAATGCCTCTGACCCCATGCATCTGAACTGAACCTTGAGGGCGTAGTCCTTAATATCGCAGTTGAGCCTCTGGGCGTGTTCCAGGATGTATTGAGAAGAACCTATTTCTCCAGGCCGGACCACCTGTCTGTCATCCACAAGGAAGACCGTCACTTTTGATGCCTTGATCAATTCTTCGATCTGCGGAAGAGTGGACCTTTTTTCCTTCTTAGTGAAACGGTTGTCACTGGTAGTCCGAATCCTGTGTGACTCATCGCAGATCAGGACATCTACAGCATTATATGGGGCAGACCCATAGCTGTTGAAGTACTTGACCTGGATCGCGCCACGAACACCGATAGCTTTTCGCAGTGTCTCTGTGAAAGCACGAGACCCGGTTGCATACTGGGCATTGAAACCACCTTTGAGCAAGTCCGCCATGAGGTTGATAGCGATGACGGACTTCCCTGTACCCGGGCCGCCTTTGATAATGACTGCACACTTTCTCCGGTCTATAAAACCCTTCCTAGCGGTGGCAAGAACGCTGTCATAGGCAATCAGTTGCTCATCCAACAACAAGTACTCGGGTTTGCCCTTTATCACGTTTGCCACATGCTGCATCAGCTTTTTGCTAGGCCGATACCTGCCATCCTCAATGCGCCTAAGCACGTCCAAGCCTTCACCCTTGGACAATCGTTCTAGGAGGTACTCGGCAAGTTTGTCTACATCATCACCTGAGAACAGAGGGAAGGTTTCGAGGAGTCTAGAGAACTTTGCTGAAAGTAGGACGTCTTCTTGCTGGAAAAAGTAATTATGGAGATAAGTGCAGGCATTGAGTCCAATTGGTTGTTCCTCGTGGAAGGCTGTATGGTTATCTTGCAGGATGATTGAATAACGTCCCACCTGTGCCGAAGGATGCAGAACCTCGCGCTCAGCTCCGCCCAGTCGTGTAATAACCTCATTCTCACCGTCAGCGGCTTCGCAGGCACCCCATTGCTTAAGTTCAACTATTACCGCATTATCCAGCTTCTTTTGATCGCGGCCCGTAATCATACAGTCAAGCCGAAGCGAGGTGAGAGGTAATTGATACTCCAAAAGAACTCCATGGTCGTCTAGATGAGCTACTTGGAGTACCTGTGCCATTGCACGCAAGGAGTTGCGCCATGATTGGATTTCGCCAGGGGATGGGCTGTATCTGTGGTGATTGAGGAAGGAGTCTTTCAGCTTTTCGGCAATCTGGTTGTGCACTGTATCCTTGATGAACTGCTCAGAGGTGCCGGCATAAAGCCTCATTATTCATACTCCGTGTATTTGTTCGCCTTGCCTTTGACCAGTTCCGCCGGATATTTCTTTCGGTTCATCTTGAGTTTTTCTTTGGCAGCCTTGACAGGGTCAATGCCAAGTTTTTCAGCCAGGTTGGCCAGGAAGATCAGGACGTCTCCGATCTCTTCTTTGACTCTTTCCCTTTTCTTGAAGTCCAGATTCCTGCTTTCTTCCTGCGTCAACCACTGGAAGATCTCCACGATCTCCGCCACCTCGACACTGAGCGCCATGGCCAGGTTCTTGGGGGAATGGAATTGCTCCCAGTCTCTCTCACTCGCAAATTCACGCAAGTCTTTGATGAGGTCTTTCATTTGGTTTTTTGGGTTTTTCGGTTCATCAGGTTTTTATGAATGACCTTCGATTCTCTTCTTCAGCATCTATCATAGGCAGTTGGTCGTCGCTCCCCCACATTTCGCGATAGAAGTGGACGTATGAAGCCGTCGCCGCAGGATATCGAAGCAGAAGTCGAGCATGCCGTCGAGGCATCGGCCAGAGTAACGGCGCATCCAGGATGACCTCAATAGGGCACTTTACCCTAGCGGACCATCATCGGCTTGATCATGGCATTCACTTCCAACCGATAGTGAGCCATCTTTTTACCGAGATCCTAAAGCAAAGAACCCCATCTCCCATCAAGAACAGGAGCGGGGTCTTATCATTGTTGCCAAATCCCTCAAGGCGAGTTTTCTGCATTCCTCCCCTGAACCTCTCTGGCCTCTTAAAAATCGAGGCTAACCTACACCTAAGATGCTCAAAGATCAACAAGTTTGGAAAGGGTCCAAGGTCCTGGGTCCAGGGTCCAAGGTCAAGAGAATCGTTTCAGGGTTAATCGTTCCGAGGTTAACGGGAGTCAACCTCTGGGAAAGTCCGTCGAAGCAGGCGCATAGCTCAAGGGTAAGGGATCCTAGATTATAACTCCCCTATTGCCCAGGAGAGGACCATTTCGAATTGGCGCCTGCTTTCGGGAGAAGGTTCGTTGCGGTCTGCCGTGTCCTTGCGAAGCTCGCGAATCCTGTCCACGGCTTCGTCCGCCTGACACAGGATATGTCTCACGAGATAACATCCCACCACCGTGCCTGTTCTTCCTCTCCCACCAAAGCCAATTCGCCTTCAAACAGTGCCAATCCTTCATAATTTAGAGCTTTGCGGTCGATGC
>JAGUZM010000341.1 GCA_020060805.1 Deltaproteobacteria bacterium
AACACGAGCGGCTACGAACGGATGGACATACTGAAGATCTTGGATGGGATCGTGGATATCTATATGCCGGACATGAAATACATGGACCCCGCCCAGTCGGAAAAGTATTCGTCCGGCGCATCCGACTATCCTGAGGTGACAAAGCAAGGGATCATCGAAATGAACCGGCAGGTGGGAGAACTCATGCTCGACAAGCAGGGGATCGCCCTGCGGGGGGTGATCATCCGCCACCTCGTGATGCCCAACCGTGTGGCGGGCACCCGG
Source organism: Deltaproteobacteria bacterium (assembly GCA_020060805.1). Classification (GTDB taxonomy): domain Bacteria; phylum Desulfobacterota; class DSM-4660; order Desulfatiglandales; family HGW-15; genus JAHECH01. The sequence continues at coordinate 265 of JAGUZM010000341.1, forward strand.
GAATTCGTTCAATGGGTGAGCGAAAGCCTCCCCAAATCAACGTATATCAACATCATGCCTCAGTATCGTGTTGAGTACAAGGCTTACGAACATCCGGAGATCGCCCGGGGCATCACGGTCCAGGAGTTCCTCGAAGCCATGGACTGGGCCGAGCAAGCCGGTTTGACCAACCTGGATCAACACTCCGCCGCTGTGGGAAACTTTTACCGCCTTCGCCGATCAGGGTAAGGATTAGGAGCGCTCGGTTTCGTTCTTGACGGAGGCTCTGACGGCCCCTCAGCAGCCCCAGTACCCCCTGTGTCCAGCACGAGATGCAAGACATGCTTATCCCGCGTCAGGGGGATATGCCGCCTCATGACCATATGCCTGGGATGGACTTTCCGCAGTAGCGGCATTTGCCCTGATTCACACGGTTCTCTCTGACCATGTAGCCCGTCCGTTCGATGATCACCCTCTTGCATTGGGGGCAGAAGGTGTTCCACGCGTCGTGGCCCGGAACATTTCCGATGTAGACGTATTCGAGGCCCACGGAGAGGGCCACTTCCCGGGCTTTTTCGAGGGTGGCCACAGGGGTGGGTTGAATCTTGGTGAGCTTGTACAGGGGGTAGAACCGGGAAAAATGCAGGGGCGTATCCGCGCCAAGGTCTTTCTTGATCCACGAGCACATGTCCTTCACTTCTGCCATGTCATCGTTCTTCGTCGGAATCATGAGGTTCGTGAGTTCCAGGTGAACCTTCTCCTGTTTCAGGATCCTCAGCGTTTCGAGCACCGGCGCCAGCTCGCCGTCGCACAGATCCCTGTAAAAGGAGTCCCTAAACCCCTTCAGGTCCATGTTGGCCGCATCCAGCACCTTGCATAGGTCCCGGAGCGGGGCAGGATTGATGTAGCCGTTGGAGTGCATGACGACCAGAAGCCCTTCTCTCCTCGCTAATTCGCTGACATCCATCATATACTCGCAGAAGATGGTCGGTTCGACATAGGTGTGAGCGATGGAGCGGGCCCCCATCTGTTTCGCCCTCTTCACGATAAGCTCCGGCGGCGCGTCGTAGCTGTAGACATCCTCCGGAAGTGCCTGGGAGATTTCCCAGTTCTGGCAGAACATGCAATGGAAATTGCAGCCCGCTGTGGCGATGGAAAGAGAAGTGGAGGAAGGATGGACATGGAAGAAGGGTTTCTTCTCGATAGGGTCCAGATGAATGGCGCAAGGGTTGCCGTAGACCAGGGTAAAGTATTTTCCGTCCCGGTTTTCCCGAACCCGGCAGAAGCCTCTCTCCCCTTTCGGCACCTGGCACCCTTTGGGGCAGAGCTCACACTGGATGGCGCCCCCATCCAGGGGCTTGAAATAAGGGGAAAGTTTCGTCTTGACCAGGCCCTTTTGGGGTCTTTGGGCATGAGCATAACTGAAGGGGCGGAGGATTTCAGGTGCCGTCAGGGCGCATAGGCCCAGGCCGCAAAGCTTCAAAAAACGCCGCTTTGACAGATGTGGGGGGGAGAAACCCTCTTGCCTCAAACCAGCACCTCCCGGTTCCTCGGCCTTCCATGCCGGTGCGAAGGCATTCTACCAACCTACGGATGGCCGCGCAATCGCTTTCGACCTGTTGACGGATCAGGGTTTTTCAAAATACTATCTTTTCGCCTTTTGTATTTTTGCTTTGATCAGGAAGACCCATGAGCTCAAAGGTACAGCGAATCTTCTTTCTTCAACTTCCCCGCCTCGACAACGACAGCCGCGGGATCGGAGAAAACCTGCCCATGGCGGCCTTTTACCTCTCCCAACGGCTGGAGCGGGAAAAAAAGGACCGCTACGAAACCCGTTTTTTGACAGCCGAGGAGGAAGACCTCTGTGACCATGAGCTCTCAAAACGGATTGTCGGCCAGCGCCCCGATGTCATCGCCGCAACCCTTTACCTCTGGAATATCGAAAGAACCCTGCATGTTTTGAGACACATCAAGAAACATCTGCCCCATGTCCGTATCATCGTTGGCGGCCCTGAGGTGGCACCGCGCCATCCTTTCCTTTTCAGGAGCCGGGTTCCGGATGTGGCCGTGGCAGGAGAAGGAGAACCGGTTTTTCCCCTTGCCTTGGAAGCGCTCCGCAGGGGCGTTCAACCGGACCTCAATCGCGTTGCGTGGAAAACAGACGGCTCCTACCTGTGGGGAAGCCAACCGGTGAGGGCCCTTGCCCTCGGTCCCTCCCTTCCCCCGCCGGAGCACCGCGGCTGGAAGCCCGACTCACATGGGATGGCTTACCTTGAAACAAGCCGAGGGTGCCCGCTGCGGTGCTCCTACTGCCGTTACGGCCACTTCAGACACCCCACGTTCCTCGGCGCTCCTGAAACCAAGCGGCGGGTCCAAATCCTGATGGATCGCGGGGCGAGAGAGTTCCGGTTCGTGGACCCCGTGTTCAACGCTAACCCCGAATTCGGGGAAATTCTCAAGGCCCTCCGGGATGTGAACAGATCCCGTAACGCCACATTTTTTGCGGAAATCCAGGCTGACTTGCTTTCTCCTGATGAGATTGCCCTTTTGGCCGAGGCCCGGTTCACGGAGGTGGAAGCGGGTGTGCAGAGCCTCGACCCCTCGGTCCTGAGCCGGATTCATCGCCCCGTTCGATTCGAGCCCCTGGAGAAGAACCTGCGCCTTCTCATCCGTCAAGGGGTTCGGGTTACGATCGATCTGATGTACGGGCTGCCGAGTCAGTCCTCGGAGGAGGTGGAAGCTTCCCTCCGTTGGGCCTGGAACTTCAGGCGAGTCAATGTTCAATGTTTTCAGACCCTGCTTCTTCCCGGGACGCAACTGAGGGAGCGGCGCCGGTTATGGAAAATCTCTGCGGATCGCCTGCCGCCCTACGGCGTGATCTCCACCAGCACCCTCTCGCCGGCGGATGTCCGCGATATCGAAACTCTGATTCATAACCAATCGCCGACAGATTGCATGACCCGGAGATTCGTCGGAAAGTGCCTCCCCGATCTCTTCAAAGAGAGAATCCTCCTTCCGGCAGGCTCCCTCCACGGGTTGGCTCAAATACCCGGATTCAGTTCCCGCCGTGCCCTGATCATTTCAGGTGAGAACCTGTATGCCCGTCGCCGAGGCATTCTGGCGATCATCCATAGGGCTATCGTTTCCGAACCCCACATGCTCTGGCAATTTGTTTTGAAGCCTGCCGAAGAAGAACCCCTCGACCTCCTGAAAGACATGATTGGAGCGATCCAATCCCATCCTTCTCACTGGATAGACCGTTTCGCCTCCGTCGCGTCATGGAAGCGCATTGCTTCAAGAAGGATTTTCGTCCTCCTGAACCCAACGCGCTCCTATTCTCCTTCCTGGGTCGAGTCGGCTGAGACCCTCCTGGAAGACCACTGCTACTAGGGTACCATGTCGAGAGGGGAATCTCGGGGCTCGCCGCGGGTGTCATTCAGCGGGCATGTCTCCGGTCTCCAGATAGGCGCGGAGCTGTTTGGGGGTCAGCCCGGCAATCCCGAGGGATTGCGCGGTGCGGAGCCCTTTTGTGGAGTAGTCTTCGTCCATCAAAATCTCTCCCATCCTGATCACCGCTTCACACGCGGGCGTTGGCACCTTGAGCATCTTTCCCAGAGAGCGGAACAGCACGAGACCCATGCCGATGTCTTCATGAAAGTAGCGATTGTCGAGGGTGTTCGGGAAGCGGAACTCTGCGAACCCCGGGCCGTACCGGTAGCAGTCGTGGTAATCCGTGCTGGTGGCGTACCCCTGTTCCACGGAGGTCACGGGGTCCGGTTGCGCAGGGTAACCGAGGGCGTGCAGAAGGGCCATCCTTTCT
>JAGUZM010000195.1 GCA_020060805.1 Deltaproteobacteria bacterium
GCCATCCTCAGGCCCAAGAGCAGAGAGGAGGGAGAGGACTGATATGTCGCTCCTCAGAGTTGAGCAGATGACCCACGATTTCGGCGGCCTGCGGGCGGTTCGCGGCTACCACCTGGACATCGTGCCCGGCCAGATTAGAGGGCTTATCGGACCGAACGGTGCGGGGAAAACCACGATATTCAACCTCATCACCGGCATCTACACGCCCACGGAGGGGCAAATCCTCTTCGAAGGGAGAAACCTCGTCGGCCTGGAGCCCCACGTGATCGCTTCCTTGGGACTCGGGAGGACATTCCAGAATCTCCGCCTCTGGAGGCACATGACCGCCCTTGAGCACGTAAAAATGGCCCGTTACTCAAGAATCACTTACGGTCTCCTCGGCGCCTTCTTCGCAACGGCCAGGCGCAACCGGGAGGAGGCGGAAATCGAAGAAAAGGCTTATGCCCTCCTCGACATGGTCGGAATCATGCACCTCGCGCACCAGGTCGTCACCAACCTCCCTTACGGTGCCCAGAGAAGGGTTGAGATGGCCAGGGCCCTTGCCATGGAACCCAAGCTGCTCCTCCTCGACGAGCCGACCGCCGGGATGAACCCGGAGGAACTCGTCCAGATCATGGAAATCATCCGAAAGATCCACGCAGAGCTGAAGCTCGCCATCTTCCTGATTGAACACAGGATGAGGGTGGTCATGGACCTCTGCGAGAGGATTCAGACCCTTGTCTTCGGAGAGGTGATTGCCGAGGGAACACCGGAGGAGATCCAGAACGACCCGAAGGTCATCGACGCCTACCTTGGCAAGGAGAAGATCCTGTAATGCTGTTATCCGTGGAAAATCTCGCTGTCTCTTACGACAAGATCAGGGCCTTGCACGGCATAAGCTTCCAGGTGGATGAGAGGGAAATCGTCACGATCATCGGGGCCAACGGCTCAGGCAAGAGCACGACGCTGAGGTCCATTTCCCGGCTGGTGCCCGTGGAGCCGGGGACCAAGATGACGTACCGGGAGAAAAATCTCCTCCGTTATCCTGCGGAGAAGGTGGTCAGCCAACTCGGCATTTCCCATGTGCCGGAAGGAAGACGGATTTTCGACAATCTCACGGTCATGGAAAACATGCAGCTTGCCACCTTCGCGAGAAAAGACGCCCATCTCATCCAGCAGGACCTTGCCAAGGTCTTTTCCATCTTCCCCCGCTTGGAGGAGAGGAAATCTCAAAAAGCCGGGACCCTGAGCGGCGGGGAGCAGCAGATGCTCGCTGTGGGCAGGGCTTTCATGAGCGGCAGGGAAGCCATGCTCCTGGATGAACCTTCCATGGGGCTCGCACCGCTCCTGATGCTCACCGTGTTTGAATCCTTGAGAGAGATCAACCAGAGCGAAGGGACGGCGATTCTCCTGGTGGAGCAGAACGCCCGTCTCGCCCTTCAGTTCGCCCAGCGGGGATATGTCCTGGAGAACGGCAACCTCGCCCTGTCCGGCGAATCCAAGGCGCTCCTCGACAACCCTGAGGTCAAGAAAACTTACCTCGGCGGATGAGAAAAGCGAAGAGCGGCGAGTTCCCCTCGCCCCTTTGCTCTACGCTCTTTGCTCTTCGCTTCCCCTTATCCACCCTCCGCCCAGGAGGCGATCCCCTTCGTAACAGGCCAGGCCCTGGCCCGGCGTGACAGCCCACTGGGGCTCGTCGAAGATGAACCGCACCCTGTCACGGCAGAGGGCCTCAAGCCGGCCTGTTGCCGGATGGTGCCTGTATCGGATCTGGGCGAGGATGTCGGAAGCCCGATCAGGGGGCTCTCCGTCGAGCCAGTTGAACCCCTCTGCTTCCACTTGCCTGGAGTAGAGCTCTTCTTTTCTCCCGACCACCACCAGATTCTCCTCAGGCTTCAGCGCCATCACGTAATAGGGACGGCTTGAGGCGATCCCAAGGCCGTGGCGCTGGCCGATCGTGTATTGGTACGTGCCCTGGTGCTCTCCCACGCATTCCCCGTGGCTGTTGACGATCTTTCCTTTTCCTGAAACGGAGGGCCCCTTTCTCGTTTCAAGGAAGGCACGATACCCCTCTTCCGGCACGAAGCAAATCTCCTGGCTCTCAGGCTCTTCTTCGGTCGGCAATCGCCGCTCCCGCGCAAGCTGGCGTGTTTCCTCTTTCCGGAGATCCCCGAGGGGCAGGACCGCCCTTCTCAGTTGTCCCTGGTTGAGGCGATGAAGAAAATAGGATTGCTCTTTGGCCTTGTCTTTGCCTCTCCACAATTGCGACCGGCCGGCAGGACCGGTCCGGATTTTCGCGTAATGCCCCGTGGCCACATGGCTGAGGCCCGTCTGATCCGCATACCTCAGGAGGTGGCTGAATTTGATCACATGATTGCAGACCACGCACGGGTTGGGGGTGAGGCCCCTCAGGTAGGCTTCTGTAAACGGGTCAACGATTTCTGTCGTGAACTCCGTCTCCAGGTCGAGGAAAGTGACGGGGATCCGAAGGTGCTCGGCAACCCGCGCCACAGAGGCCTTTCTTGCCTCGATCTTCGAGGGAGACGCGGGAATCAGGAAATGGAGGCCCCGGACCTGCCAGCCCCGCTCTTTCAGCAGGCCGGCGGCGAGGGAACTATCCACCCCGCCGCTGAGGGCAACAACAACGGTTGAAGGATTCTCTTTCATGCCCCTTGGCCGCTTCGCCCGTCATTCAACGAGGCTCCGGTTGAACCTCACCTCCATGGCCCGTGCCGGGCAAGCGACGACACACAATTCGCAGGCGCTGCAACGGTCTTTTTGAAAAATCACCTCCATCGCAGGCCGCTGGATATGGAGGGCGCCGGTGGGGCAAACCGCAGTGCAGGCGCCGCACTGGAAACATTTTTCTTCATCCCTTTTGATATCCTCGCCGATGCTCTCCACCTTGATGCCCTGGCCTCGGAGATAGTGGAGCCCTTTTCGGAAATTCTTGCGGTGGCCGCTCACTTCGATCACCGCCATACCCTCTTTTCTTGGGTAGATGATCGCCTTGAGAATATTGCAGTTGAGGTCGAACTTCCTGATGAGGTTGGCGATGATCGGTTCGTTCACCGCCGAAGGGGGGAATCTCAGGGACAGCATCTTGCTGTAAGTCATCGCCCTTCTCCTATGGAAACATATCGTTCATGCCTCAAAAAAGGTCATTTCTTGAACTTTTTCATCGCCTTTGCAAACCCGGGCATCGCCTTCTCAATCGTCCTGTCCTCCACACAGTAAGCGATCCGAATGTGTCCCGGGCCATAGAACCCGCTCCCCGGGACCGTCAGGATGTTCTCCTCCTGGAGGGCAGCCACAAAGGCGACATCGTCCTCCACGGGCGTTCTTGGGAAAAGATAGAAGGCGCCCTGGGGTTTTTGAAATTCGTAGCCGCAATCAGCCAGCCCGTTGCAGAGCATATCCCTCTTTCTCGCGTACGCGGATATGTCCACCTTCTCCTCCAGCAACTGGGCGACCACCCTTTGCATCAGGGACGGCGCGTTGACATACCCCAGGATCCGGTTGCACAGGATCAGACCGCTCATCACCGACTTCTTGTCGGAAATGCCGGGGTTCACGGCCACATATCCGATCCTTTCCCCGGGCAGGGAAAGGTCCTTCGAAAAGGAGGTGATCAAGAAGCTCTCCTGGTATGCATCCAACACGCTCGGCACTTTGATCCCGTCGTAGACGATCTTTGCATAGGGCTCATCCGAGACGAGATAAATCGGCCGGCCCAGCTTCCGGCTGTGGGCCTTCAGCATTTGCCCCAACGCACCCAGGTCTTCCTTGGTGTAAACGACACCCGTGGGGTTGTTGGGCGAGTTGATCAGGAAGGCCTTGGTCTTTTCGTTCATCGCCTTCTCGATCCCCGCAAAATCGAGCGTAAAATCGGGGTTGGTCTTGACGACCTTCGGGATGCCCTGGTGATTGTCCAGGTAGAAATTGTACTCCACAAAGTAGGGGCTCGAAATGATGACCTCATCCCCCGGGTTGAGGATCGTCTTCAACACCACGTTCAACCCGCCTCCCGCGCCCACGGTCATGACCACGTCGTCAGGCTCAAACGTCCGGCCGTGAACCTTTCGCAGGTAATCGGCCACAGCCTTCCTGGTTTCCACATGGCCTGCGTTCGGCATATAACCGTGCTGCCCCGGCCTGGTGTCGCTCGCGATCTGCGTCAGAACCTGCCTGAATTTTGGGGGGGGCTCCAGGTTCGGGTTGCCGATGCTGAAATCGAAAACATTTTCCGCTCCGTACTTCGCCTTCCTCGCGATGCCCTCTTCGAACATTTTCCTGATCCAGGAAGATCTCTGAACAGATTCTTGTATTTTCTTGGAAATCGTCATCTCTCGCCCTCCTTGGTCCAATGGAGGCAAAATAGTGGGTTTTTCTCGTTTTGTAAAGGGCATCCGTGAGCCCGCTTTCCTCAGCTCCCAAATATCTCTTTGCTAATCAGGGAACTTGAGTTAGAATCTAAAAATGAAAAGGTCTGCCACGAACCGCAGATGAAAAAAAACCTCCCTTTTCCGCTGAAACACGAATGGACCCTATAGGCGTATCCCATATCCCATATCCTCGAAAAAAGACCCGTATCATCCACGTGGGAGAAGTACCCATTGGCGGGGATTCCCCTATCGTGGTCCAGTCCATGACCAATACCGACACACGGAACGTGGAGGCCACGGCAAGGCAGGTCAAACGCCTTGCCGATGCAGGGTGTGAAATCGTACGCCTCGCCATCCCGGACATGGACGCGGCAAGCGCTTTTTCGCAGATCAAGAAAAGGACCCCCGTCCCCCTGATCGCCGACATCCATTTCGATCCCCGCCTGGCGGTCGCCTCCCTTGAAGCAGGGGCTGACGGCATTAGAATTAACCCGGGGAACATCAGAGGCCTGAAAGGGATCGAGAGAATCATCAAGAAAGCAAAGGAGAGGGATGCCGTGATTCGAATCGGGATCAATTCAGGCTCCCTCCCCAAGCACGTCCTGGCAAAACACGGCCATCCGACCCCGGAGGCCATGGTTGAAAGCGCCCTGGAGACGATTGCCCTCTTTGAGAGCCTCGATTTTGACCGGATCAAGGTCTCTCTCAAGTCTTCCAACGTGCTCCATACGATTTCAGCGTATGAA
>JAGUZM010000477.1 GCA_020060805.1 Deltaproteobacteria bacterium
CGATCGCGATCGCGGTGAGATAATAGGAGCTGTGATCCGCGGTCTCCTTGTTCCCGGGGTATTTCTTCGCCGGGTCGCCGGTGTGCTCAGCGCATCGTTTGCTCGTGGTGATCCGGATTTCCTGGACCTCTTCAGGCTTGATATGGTGCTCTTTGACAAGCCTCAGGGTGGCCGTCAAATGGCCATGGGAGGAAAAATCCGCGATGATGGACTTGATACAGGTCTCGCGGATGGTGAATTTGCCCCTGAATTGGACGAGGTTTTCAAGGTCGTACTCCCCATCCATGATCGCTTCCACAAAACCATCATGACCCTCGATCATTCCTGCCGGCCCGGTGAACCCCCTTTGGGCCAGTCGCGCAGCCATGATGCCCGCATAAGACATCATGGGAAAACGAATGTTCTTGGTCATGGTATACTCCTCGGCAGGCGTGTCGAGGATGCCGAACACCGCATGACAGCTCCCGGCGATGCCGACGGCGCTCTCCATCTGCGTTTCGCTGAGGCCCAGGATTTTTCCGGCCACTAGGGGCATGATGTAAGCGCCCCTTGTGTCGCCGTTCCAGCCTTTTTTCTCCATCCCTGCGCCTTTCACTCCTTCAAGGAAGGAGAGGGAGAGGTCATAGCCCAGGTTGATCGCAGAGATCACCTCTTTCCCCGTCCGGTGCTCGGCTTCGCAGAGGGCGAGAATCGGCGGAATGACTTCGCTCGGATGGTAACCCGTCCTGTAGGTATCCCCTTGGATGATGAAGGCTGTGTCGTTGTAATCGAGGTACCGCACCATGGCCCCATTGGCAAGGGCCGCATTCAGGCAGGATGTTTGGATCCCGCTTCCGAAAACGGTGGCCTCCGGCGGATGGGCGCACGCCCGAACATAGTCCTGAATGATCTTGCTCGCATCACTCTCGTAGCCTCCCATGGCACAGCCAAGGGTATCGAGAATCAGGCGTTTTGTCTGATGGATCACATCCGGCGGTATTTCCTCGTACGTGAATTCCTTCACCTGTTTCGCCAGTTCTTTCGCTACGCTCATGATCTTGACGCTCCGCTCCGATTCGCAAGGCAGGAAAGCGGGCTCCTCACACCCCTTCGTAGTGAAGTTTCACCGGTCTCTTGATGAATCGACCGTACCCGGGCTGGCCCACCACTTTCCCCTTATCAAAAATGACGCTTCCTCTCAGAATGGTATACTCCGGCCACCCTTTCAGCTTCATTCCCTCCTCCGGGCTGAAGTCCTGAGCCGTATGAAGGATGTCGAGGGTCACCCGCTTTTCTTTCTCAATATCCACGATGGCCAGGTCCGCGTCGCTTCCCACCATCATCGCCCCCTTCTTGGGGTAGAGGTTATGCCACTGGGCAGGGTTGGAAGAACTGAGCTCCGCGATCCTGTGAAGAGGAAGCCCTCGCTTGTGGTAACCTTCTGTGACCAAGATGGGAAACATCAAGGAGGTGCCGCCGAATCCGGGCAGCGACGTCCAGAGATCCCCTTTCTTAATCTCTTTTGTCACGCAGGCATGATCACTCACCACTGTCCTGATCGTCCCGTCGAGCACCCGTTTCCACAGACACTCCATGTCTTCTCGGCTCCTGATGGGGGGGTTCACCTTGGCCAGGGCCCCCAGTTTCATGTCGTAAGATAGCCCCAGGTGGTGGAGCGTCCCCTCCAGAAGAAACTTCTGTCGGGCATATCTCCTGCTGACATCGATTCCCGCTTCCACGGCGCGCTCGCTGCTCAGATGAAGCAGGTTCACGGGACAACCCGTGTGATTGGCCATTACCGCGACTTCATTGATGGCAAGCTCCTCCTCCCAGGGGGGTCTCGCATCGCTGTAATCCTTGAGAGGGTTCCCGCTCGGGTTCGCCTTCACCTCCGCGCTCGTCACCCGGATAATTTCAGGTTCTTCGCAGTGGATACTCAGGCTGATCCGGCCATAGTCCTTGAAAATGGCGTGGACCCGGCTCACCTCTTTCATGTACTTGTAAAGGAAGCCGAGATCAACGGGCGTATCGGTCATGAGGTAATTCATGCCGTCCGGGGATGACCCGGAGAGGTTCAGAAGCTTATAGAACATGTAATACTTGAACGTGGACACCCCGCATTCCCTCACCAGCCACTCGATCTCCCTCACGTGGTCTTCGCTGTTCATGCTGAGGTGATAGCTGTAATCCGTCAGGTAGAATCGCTCGGAAAGGCTGATCAGTTCGGGAAAAAGTTCTCTGTACGGGCCGGTTTTGTTCAGGTAGTTTCTTCCCGGCCGGAAGTAGGTGAGGATGGTCGTCACCCCTCCGGAGGCAGCCGAGGTGGACTCGCTTGTCGCATCCTCGCTGAAGGGCCTGTAGATCCCGACGTGAAAATGGGAGTCCACGGCTCCTGGGAACACGTACTTGCCCGTGGCATCGATCGCTTTTTTTGCATCCTTTTTGAGAAGATTCTCCGCAATCGCCGCGATCCGTTCCGCCCTGACCCCGATATCCGCCTTCTGAACCCCGACTCCCGGGACGACCACGTTGCCGCCTTTGATCATGAGATCGTACATTGGCATTATCGACACCTCCCTCTTACTTGTCTTGTTATTATAACAATAGGCCTTTTAGGTCAAGCTAATTCTCTTCCCCCGTGCACGCCCGGGAATAAGCCCTTGCCGGAACCTATCGGTTATGTTAGAAATAACACAACCCCCGGGGCACCACAATGCCGGATGCCTTTTGGGGAATCCAGTCCGGGTCTTTATGAAACCATTTCGTGAACTGCTGATGTCTTCGGCCGAAGCCCACGGCCATCTCTGCCCCGGCCAGGTTGTGGGGGTGAGGATGGCCATGCTCGGCTGCCGCCTCATCGGCCTGGATGAACCGACCCACCCGACTCAGATCAAGAACTTGATCGTCTATGTCGAAATGGACCGGTGCGCAGCCGATGCCGTCAGCCATGTGACGGGTGCCAGGCTCGGCCGACGGTCTCTCAAGTTCTTGGACTACGGCATCATGGCCGCCACGTTCGTCAATCTGGAAACCGACCAGGCCTACCGGGTCCTGTCCACCGAAGAGGCCCGCGACCTGGGTCCTCATTTTGCGCCGGAGGTTCCTGGAAAAGCCCTGCAGCAACTCGTTGCCTACCAGAGAATGCCGGACCGCGTGCTATTCAGGGTTCAAAAGGTAGACGTCTCCCTTAACGCCGATGATCTTCCCGGACCGACGCGAAGCAAGGCGACCTGCGCCCGCTGCGGCCAGGTTGTACGGGACAGGCGGGAAGTGGTCATCGGGGGCCTCACCCTTTGCCGGCCCTGCGGCCGTGGCGCATACTTCAAGAATGCCCAAGACGTGGCGTGGTCAGAACTTGACTGGACCCCTGACCATTCCAGCCCGGTTTCTCGGTTCGATGTTGACAGCTGCCCTAAGCCAACCCTCAAAGCACGCACCTGATGTGAACCGGTGAAAGGGCTTCGCCCGCAATAGCCGTCCAAGACCTTGGATTGGGATGACTTTTCAGGTTAGGAGACCCCTTGCCTTCAGCAAAGGCAAAGGGTCGACAAGGTGCCTTTTGAACCAGCCTTTGTGCGTCTTGGCCCCCAGAGCGAGAGCCAAAACCTCGGAGAGGTGAAGGACTGGGATCTTTGAATCGAGGGTGCACCGTATCTCCAGGTTGAGCTGACACATCGCGCAGGCGGTTATGACGCATTCCGCACCCGCCCTGCTCGCGCCATCCATGATCGTGTTGACAAGGGGTGTCGCAACGTCAGGCCTTGCCGCGGCAAGGAAAGTGCCGCAGCATCGCGCCGAGTAAGACCAGGGCACTGCTTGAGCTTCGAAACCCGACAGGATTTCTTCCATGAGGTGATGGTAATTTCTTTCCCGCCGAAGGGCTGGAGGACGGGCCAGCATGCAGCCGTAGTAGGACACGAACTTGAGGCCGTTCAACTTCTGCACGATCGCTTTTCCCAGGCGGGAGGGTTCAACCTTTTTCAGCACTTCAAAGAAGTGAAAGATCTTCAGTTCCGGGTTGATGGGCCTACCCCAGCGCTTTTCCTCTTGAGCCCGGAGTACCGGGTCCTCTCGGATACGCTTGTGAGCCAACTGGTGGCGGTGAAGACAGGTGGGGCACATCACCATGAGAGGCCTTTCCGGATGGGCGAGGGACAGGTTCCGCGAGGCGAGGTGGAAAGCCAGGTTCTGGTCCAGGCTGTGGGCTGAAGAGGAACCGCAGCAGTTCCAGTCTTCGAGTTCGATGAGGTTGAGTCCGAGCCGGCCGCTAACCTCCATCAACGAAAGGTTGCTCTCTTTTGCAGAAGTCGCCATCGAGCATCCCGGAAAATAGGAGAACTCGATTCCCTCGTATTCAGCCATGTCAGACACCCTTTTCAGGGGGATGGAAAATATCGCCCATTTCTGCGATCCCTTTCACGCGCGACGGCATCAGGTCCAGTTTACGTTTGGCCAGCATCTTGAGGCCAATGTCCATGTCCTGAAACCATTGCCCCGTGCGGAGCTTGTAGCGCAGCATGATTTCGAGTTTGTGCGTTCTTCCGTACCGCTCTATGGAATGGAGCACCTCGCGGTGGAATTCAAGGATACCCGGCTCAGCAACCTTTGCTCCCTCTGCCACGGCCATGTGTCGCAAGGCGTCCATGATCGCCGCGATGTCGATCGCCATGGGGCATTGGATCGAGCAGGTATTACAGGCAACGCAGATCCATATGGTGGAGCATTCCAGTGCCTCCTTACGGAGCCCGAATTGCGCCAACCGAAGCACACCGTGGGGAGGATAGTCCATGGCTCCGATGTATGGACAGCCGCCGGCGCAGGTTCGGCAGTGGAAGCAGAGTCCCACGTTTTCGCCGCTCAGCTCGTTCACTTCGCGCTGAAACGAACTGTCATGCGGGATAAGATCCACGACGGTTGTAGGGAGACCTTTCTTTTCCATAAATCGGAAGTTTAACCCACGGGGGGAACAAAACCTTGACCTAAGTCAAAGGAAGTGCGGATGGACTGCCCCGGCAGGGGTGGCTCCCCATCCGGGAATCTACAGCGGCGGCGTCAGAAAAAGCCCCCTCTCCTTAGGGGAGCGGAGGCGTTATGATCGTTCAGGATATGGAGGAGAAGATTACCTGCTTCTGGTTGCTTTGATCATTCGTGTTTCCAGGTCACACTGCAGGCACCTCTTCGCTTCGCTCACCGCCTGCTCGTCACTGAAGCAGAGGTCAACCTCTTGAAAGCCCTTGTGCCTGTCTTCCAGCGGCAGGGTGGGAACCTGAGCCCTCGTAAGATCTGCAAAACCCCTCTCTCTCTGGCCGTTGTACGCCTGGGTGTCGGGCCTCTCAGCCAGGGTCTCGTCTGTCATCCCGCCGCCTCCCAGGAACCTGTCAATCGCGTTCGCGGCTCTCCGGCCTGCCGCAATCGCATCGATGATCGCCCCAGGCCCTTTCCCCACGTCACCACCGGCAAAGACACCGGGCATGGTCGTCTCCTGCGTTTCTGGATCCACGACGATCAGGCTCCTCTCGCATTTTACCTCCCCGTTTTGGGATAGAAAGGAGAGATCTGCCGCCTGCCCGATCGCCAGAATCACCTGGTCCGCTTCGACGGTTTCCTTGGATTCTCCGAAGGCCGGACAAAAAGCGCCTTTGTCGTCAAAAACGGATGTGCAGGTCACAAGCTCGATGCTCTTCACCCTGCCGTTCTCCCCGATGATTCTGTGGGGGCCCCAGGAGGGCATCAGCCTGACCCCTTCTTCCAAGGCCTGCTCAATCTCCCAAGGGCTTGCAGGCATCTCCTCCCTGCTCTCCAGACAGGCCATGGTCACATCCTTTGCCCCGCTCCTCATCGCTGTGAGGGCCACGTCAACAGCCACATTTCCGCCCCCGACGACAAGGACCCTCTCCTTGAGGCGAATTTCTTTTCCTTCGCCCACACCCCTCAGGAAGTCCACGCCCCAGAGGACATCAGGCAGATCAGCGCCATCGAGCTGGATTCTCCTGCTCTCCTGGAGGCCTGTGCCGATAAAGATCGCATCAAAGCCCTGCGCTCTCAACCCGTCTATTGTAAAATCTTTTCCGAGCTTCTTGTTCGTCTCAAGTTTTATGCCGACCCTCAGTACCTGGTTGATCTCCTTGTCGAGGATTTCCTCGGGCAGCCTGTAGGATGGAATCCCGTACCTCATCATGCCCCCCGGCTTCCCCTTGGCCTCAAAGATCGTGACATCATGCCCCCTTTTCTTCAGGTAAAAAGCAGCCGTCAGCCCCGCAGGACCGGCGCCGACGACACCCACCCTGCGCCCTGTATCTCCGCTCACCTGAGTCGCCGCCTGAAAAGCCCCGTCCCCTTTGTCCGCCGCGTATCTTTTCAGGGCACAGATCGCGATAGGCTGATTGACTTCTCCTCTCCGGCACCGGGTTTCACAGGGACGCACGCAGACCCTGCCCAGAATGCCCGGAAAGGGCACCTTTTCGAGAATCAGCTTGTGGGCCTCCAACGGTTTGCCTTCAGCGATGAGCCTCACATATCCCGGAACATCGATGCCCGCGGGGCAGGCCGCAGCGCAGGGTGGTGTGTCCTCGGGCACAAAATCTTCAGGACCCATCGCCCTCAAAGGCCTGATGATATCCAGAATGGCAATGCCGTTGGGGCACACGGTTTCGCACCTGCCGCAGGTCGTGCAAGACCAGGGGTGGGGGGTGTTCGCGATATCCTCGGCCAGGTCGAGCTCCATGTGCCTTACGATCCTGCGCACATTGAAGTTATCCTTCCCTGTGATGGGGCATGCTGAACTGCAGCATCCGCACTGCTCGCAGGTCCTGAACATCCGCACATCGCCGAATTTCTCTTGTAAGATTGCTCTCATCTCGCTCATGGTTCTATTCTGTCCCCGAGGGCTGTTACATAAAGCCCGTTCCGACTCCTGGCTCCTGGCTCCTGGCTCCTGACTCCTGGCTCCTGACTCCTCTTACTTCAGATTGAGCTGTTTCGCCATCTCCCTCATGGTGTTGGCGAATTTGGGCCCATCCGCCGCTGAGCACCAGACGTTCCAGAGTTTTTCCGGATCGTGTCCCTTCTTTGCCACGATCTTTTTTGCCCGTTTGACCCTGGTCTCGCACGCATAGTTGCCTGAGATGTAATGGCAGGTCGGGAACTCGCACCCCGCTACGAGGACACCCGCAGCACCCAGCTCAAAAGCCCGTTCGATCAGCTTGATCGGGACCCGGGCAGAGCACATGACACGAATCAGGCGCCCCGGGGAAGGGTATTGGAGCCTGCTCACACCGGCCATGTCCACACCGCCCAGGGCACACCAATGGCAAACAAACCCCAGGATCTTCTGCCGGGGATTCTCCTCCAGCGCTGCCTCCACCTGGGCAAGGAGCTGTTCATCCGAGTAGTGGACGATGGTGATGCACTCTTTCGGGCAGTCTGCGGCGCAGAGCCCGCATCCCTTGCACAAGGCCTTCACGACAGAGGGTTCCTTTTCTTCCGAAACCCTGATCGCGCCGTAGGGACAGCGCTTCCAGCAAATGCCGCAGTGGTTGCAATCCGCCAGATCAATGTCCGCGACGATTCCCTCTGCTTCAATGTAGCCGTTCCTCATGGGGATGGAGGCTCTCATGGCAGCGCCGATCCCCTCCTCGCAGCTCTCCTTCAGCGTTTTCGGGTTTTTGGCACAACCGCAGAGGGAGATTCCATCGGCCGGAAAATCAAGGGGGCCCAGCTTGATATGCCTTTCCTGAAAAAATCCTTCCGGATTGCTGGAGACCTTCAGATGGCCCTTGATCGCTTCCATGGTCTCATCCCCTTCAAACCCCACGGTGAGCACAAGGAGATCCGCGGGGATCGTGAACTCCCTGCCGACGAGGATGTCATAGACTTTGACTTTGATCTGATCCCCCTCCTTGGCCACTTCGGGGTACCGATCGTCGGGAAAGCGGATGAACTTGACCCCCGCCCCCTTGGCTGCATCCAGGTGAAAATGCTCCTCCCTCACCATGCTGAGATCGCGGTAGAGGACCCAGACGTTTCTCTCCTGGTTCTCGCGTTTGAGCCTCAGGGCGTTTTTCACAGAAACCGGGCACCCGATATTGCAGCAACCGCGGGTTTCATTCTTTGAACCCACGCAGTTGATGATCACGACCTTCTTGGCGCTACCCACCTGCTTGCTCTTGAGCAATCCTTCCAGCTCCAGCTGCGTGACGACCCGGGGATCGGTGCCGTACAGGAACTGCCCCTCAGGCTTGATCTCTCTCATTCCCGTGGCTACGACAATGGTTGAGACGCCGAAGCTCTCGCTGGCGCCGTTGCTCTTGACCTTCACCTTGTAGTTGCCGATGTATCCTTTCACCTCTTCGATTTCGGCGCCGGTATAGACCTTGATATTGGGGTGAGCCTCCACGATGGCTTTTCGCGCCTTCACGATATCTTCTGCGGCCATCTCTCCGTGCTCATGGCTGATGGTAGAGATCTTGGTCAATAACCCTCCCAATTGAGCCCCTTTCTCCACGATGATCGCTTTGAACCCTTGATCGGCCACGCTCAGGGCAGCGCTCATGCCTGCCATGCCCCCCCCGAGAACCATGCACTCCGTACCCACGGGGAGCCTGATTTCTTCCCCTTCTTCGAGAAGAACCGCCTTGGCCACTCCCATCTTGATCATATCTTTGGCCTTCTCCGTGGCAACCTTCGGCTCAAGCATGTGCACCCACGACACCTGCTCCCTGATGCTCACGAATTCAAGGAGGTAGGGATTCAACCCCGCCTCCTTGACCGTCTGCTTGAAAAGGGGCTCGTGGGTTCTCGGTGTGCATGATGCAATGACCACGCGGTTGAGGTTCTGCTCCTTAATCGCCTCTTGCATCCGGGCCAAGTAATCCACTGAACAGGACCATTTGCCTTCATCTGCGTAGGCGACATGATCGAGTGTTATTGCGTATTCCACGACTTCCGGCACGTTCACCACGCCGGCGATATTGGTGCCGCAGTCGCACACAAACACGCCCACCCTGATATCTTCGCTCATGGGATCTTCCTCGCTAAACTCCAACCAGGCTGCTTATCCAATACCCTATCCCGGCTGGAGTACTGGGGTGAGTTAGAACCATTACTCCAGTACTCCATTACTCCATTGCGCCTTCATTTCCTCGGTTCAGAATCGCCTTCATGCTTGCCGCCGTCGCCTGAACGACCGACTCGGAAATGTCGATCGGTCCGGTCGCCCCGCCGCAAACATAGATGCCCTTAACCTCGGTTTCGAGGGGGGCCATCAGAGGATCCTTCTCCTTGAAGTACCCGAGCTTGTCGAGCTCAATCTTCAATACCTTGGCGAGCCTTTGATTCCGTTCACTCGGCAAAAGGCCCGTTGAGAGGACGAGAAGTTCCACCTCATCCTTCCTGAGTTCCCCTGTTTCAAGATCCTCATACCTGACCGTGAGGTTCTTGGTTTCCGGGTCTTCAAAAACATCGTAGGGTCTCGCTTTCACGTACCTGACGCCGTTTTCCTTTGCCTTCCTGTAAAAGCCCCAGAACCCTTTTCCGTACGCTTTAAGGTCATTGTAATAGACGATCGTTTCCACGGAAGGATCGTGCTCCTTGGTGATGATCGTCTGTTTGGTGGCCACCATGCAGCAGACTTTTGAGCAGTAGGGCACGCCGTGATCCAACCCCCGCCCAGCGCATTGGATCCATCCGATCTTGTGGGCATGTTTCTTGTCGGACGGCCGTATGATTTGTCCCCCCGTGGGGCCACCCGCGTTCATGAGCCGTTCGAACTGGGTATAGGTGATCACGTTGTCATAGACCTCATAGCCATGAAGGCCTTTCGGCGGCTTGGCGTCCGTGATTCCCGAGGCGACCACGATGCTCCTGACCTCGAGATCGATGTTCTTGCTCCCTTGCCAGAGGCGGACCGCATCCTTCCCCTCCTTCTTGCATGCGAGCACGCAGAGCGCTATCGGACACTCGCGGCACTGGCTGCAATCCACCACGCACCCGCCGACGCAGGCTCCCTTCTCCCGCATCTTACCGGACCGGCAGTCCGGATCGATCACCGCCACGTTCGGGACAGCCTGAGGAAAAGGCATGTAAATCAGCTTTCGGGTGCCGCCCACCTTGCCGTCCATTTCATGCGCCACGGTCACCGGGCACGCCTTCATGCACTCCCCGCATCCTGTGCATTTTTCCTCATCCACGAACTTGGCTTTCTTCACAAGCCTCACTTTGAAGCCCCCGTTGGCAGCGTTCACCTTCCGCAATTCGGTGTTGGTGAGGATTTCAATGTTGGGATGGTTGTCCACCTCGTACATTTGCGGGGCTTCGATACAGATGGAGCAGTCATTGGTGGGAAATGTCTTGTCGAGCCTGGCCATCATGCCGCCGATGCTGGCGGTGTCGTCCACCAGGTAAACTTTGGTCCCGTATTTAGCGGCATTCAAGGCGCAGTTAATCCCGGCAACGCCTGCGCCGATGATCATGATGGAATCAGCCATAAATTCACCTCAGCACCAATCTTTCTCACCGCCCACTCTCTCCCTCGAGGTCGATCGTTCGAGGCACGGAGACCGCAGGGATTCAGAACATGGTAATGGGGTCGTGTTCGCTCAAGGTCGGCTTTGCAGTCGCAGGCTAAAGAAACAAGCAAGCTTGAGTCTTACGCTTGCGACTGCAAAGCCTTCAATGCAGCGCGTTGGACCCTCTCCGGGGTCTTTGAGCGAACGCGAGACGTTCGCGGGTTTTTCTCTGTGTGCTCCGCGTCTCTAGTCCCCGCGGTAAAGCGCGGGGACGGGTGGTGAAACCCTATATTTCCGTGATGATCACAGCCTTGGACTTGCAGACCGCTTCACAGGTCCGACAGCCTAGGCAGTTCCGCGGCCGGGCGGGGACCGCCTTATTGACGAAAAAATCGAAGACATCGACCGAGCAATACTTGATGCATTCCTCACATCCGTCACACTTCTCGGAGTCCACGTAAACCAGGTATATCTCGAAATCGATCAGTTCCTTCGGCATCTTCGTCGCCCTCTTCTCGGAAAAACCAAGCCTTATTTGTACAATCCCTAATTACTTTTTCAGTTCTTTCCACTTGTAGTCAATGATCTCGAGCAAAACGCCGTTCACCTTCTTGGGATGGATGAAGGCAAACTCACAATCCCTGAAGGGCCTGGCGGTCTCTCCCTGCTTGTCAGGGATGAAAGGATATCCTTTCCCCTTCAACTCATCGATCGCTTTCCGGGTGTTGTCCACGTTGAAGCTGATGAGCATCACGCCTTCGCCGTTCTTTTCGATAAACTTGGCCACGTCCCCATCCGGCGTGGTGGATTCCATCAGTTCGAACCCCACTCCGCCCAGCCAATACCTGGCCACCTTGATTTTTTCGGGTTCATCAATGTATTCGTCATCGGCTTTGGTTTTTCCCATGATGGGTTCCCAGACTTTTTTCGCCTGTTCCAGGTTCCTCACCGCGATGCAGATATGATCCACCTTGTTGACTTTCATCTTCCTCTCCTTCCTGCAACAGCCACTCCGACCTTCCCCCCGCCTCGCGAAGCCGTTCCCCTGAGGCGAGGGGAAGATGGTGCGGAAATCCGTCAGAATGTCACCTTATCCACCGTGACGCTGATCGCCCTGTCAGGGCAGACCACGCCGCATTCGTTGCAGTCCTCACACAGAAACTCCGTGACCACAACCCTTTTGTCCTGCACCCTGATTGCCGCATCCGGGCATATCTCTACACAGATAGGCTGGATCAGCCCTCCACACATGGTACATTTCTTTGGATCAACTTGAGCAGCCATAGTTCACACTCCTATATGCTAAGCTTTGTATAATCTTCTCAAGCAAACGCCCTGGCCTCTCGGAATGGCTTTCAACGTCTCGATCTTGTAGTTGACGTTGAAGAAGGCATTCACGTCCGGAAGGATGCTCTGAAGAATCCTGTCACAGCACAAGACATCCTCTTCCATCTTGACACCGTATGCCTTGGCATAGCTGGGCCACGGGCATCTCTCCCATTTGATGAATATCTCCGAAGGCTTCTCGCTCTTCTCCACCTTGACGATGGCGCCTTGCATAATCCATTGAGCTGCCATACCGCCTGCGAGGCTTCGCATCCACACCTCCTCCCCTTTCAGCCAGTTGAGCCGGGGGAGAGCGGCCTTGCCGAGTTCCTTTCCGATGATTTCAGCGGCCTTTAGGCTGACATCCAGGGGATTCGCGTCCGGCCCGGCAACCTCAAGGGCTGCCTGCCTCCACCTGAAATAGGTCCGTCCGATCTCGGACTGGGCACCGTGCAAATCACCCCACAACCTCGTAATCTCTTTTTCCGCTTCGAATGCCATGTCTGACCTCCTTATATTCTGATGCCGATGCGAAAGCCGTCATGCACCGCGCTGGACAGATTGCGAGGCACGAGGGCATCGCCGATCACAAAGAGTTCGATCCCTTCCCCCTGGACCACTTGCTTCAGCTGTTCATTGGCCACCCTCTCGGTGAGCACGATGGTGTCGAACTTTATGGGGAACCGATATCCATCATAGGTCTTCACAATCATCTGGTTCCCTGCGATCTCATCGATGTTGCAGTCATTGTAGGCTTTGACGCCGTTCTGCCTGAGGTAGATCATGTAGCGCCATTTGAAGGATGGGTTGATGTCGAACCCTGCGCTCTTTTCCTTGCCCACCATGGTGACCTTCTTTCCTTGCTTGGCAAGGAACAGGGCAACGCCGATGCCGGGCTTCCGGTTACCCCAGACCACCACGTTATCCGCCACTTTGGCCTCACCTCTCAGGACATCCAGAACGTTAACAATATTGGCCGTTTCTGCGCCGGGGATGGCGAGCTTCTTGTAGACAGGCCCGGTCGCCAGCACCACCGCATCGGGAAGCTCGTCTTTGATCAGGTCCTCGGTCACCTCTGTGCCCAGGTGGAACTGAACGCCCGCCTTTTCGCACTGCGTTTTTTGATAATGGATGCAGGTGAAAAGCTCATCGTCGCCGTAAGGGGCTTTCGATGCCTCGAGAAGGGTGCCGCCCAACTTCTCC
>JAGUZM010000003.1 GCA_020060805.1 Deltaproteobacteria bacterium
GGGGTCAATTATAGGCCTTCACATGTTATATTCTTGATTGAGGCAGCTCTAATAATATTCGTTCTTTTGAATTTTAGAGCAAAGAGAGCAGGTAAGCTCTCTCCGTAATGCCTTGCCGTCTTGCCCGGTGTAGCCTTGGCGAAGATGAAAGCTTCCAGCGCCCGTCCTCCGCAGTAGCCTGCTACGGAGGATGGAAAGGCGGGACACCCCATAAACCCTTCGGCCTTGAGCTCAGGGCCGGAAGGTTCAAGCCCCCCGGTGAGGCGGGGATCTTCGACATGCCGGGCGTACACAAGCGGCTGCACCGGATCGTTTACTCTCCCCGTGATCTTTGTGTTAGGCATCTTACGCATGAAAATATTCTGGTTTCAAATTTGCCTTGCTGTCTCCGCCCTAATTGGTGCTATTTTCGTTACACACCTTTCTGAAAAGGGACTTGCCCTCTTTGCAGGTGGAGCGCTAGGCATATGCGCTGTTTTTGGCTGGGTTCTCACGGTTCAAAACCGAGCATTAAAAGTACGGCATGGAGCTTTGTGGGCTTTACTTGGTCACTTGCAGCCTATACCGTCCAAATGGGTTGAACCCTTGAATCTCTCATGGCCAGCCAGACTGTTGCTTGTAGTAGCAGCATTGTTATTTGGGGCCATCACACGACTATTGTGGATAACACATGCCTAATCACTCGCTGCAGTCGGACGTCGCAAACAGTTCCTTTGGTTTTCAGCGGTGAGCGCGAAAGGCTATTCACCAACCACACATCAGCAATGCCGCTGAACTCGGCCGTTGAGACTGATAGGATGATGATTGTGAAAAGGTTCTTCGCATGGTTCTTTTCAAGACCCTCGGAACCGCTTTCTCGGCTCGGAGTAGTAGCGTGGTGGGAAATTCGGAGAGCGCCTTATAATCTGATCCTGGTTATTCTTGGTGCGATCAGCCTATTCATCCTTTTTCTTTTCATAGAGTTGGCTCATGAACTTAAACCAGGCGAAGATGCAGTCGAACCTATGGCTCTCTTCGTGGCACCTCTTGCCGCTAATATCTGCTATACCGGCGGCTGGATGGTTGAGCTTGTTTCCCGGGTCATTCGGCCCAAAACAACAACACCTATTGGTCCTGTGTTGCTCAAAGTCGGGGTAGGATTAACCGCGGTTGTCGTTCTCCTACCAGCAGTCTTTTGGTTAGTGACATGGATGGCCAGAAGGTTATGATGAACAGGCCCAACAGATCGGTCCACCGGATCGCTGATAAATCCAGCTCCCGGTGAGATTCACGTTAGGGCAACAAAGACATAATAAATACCGAATGAAAACTTCTGCGCTGCGCAAAATCGAGCGAATCTTACTTCTCCTCTTCTCGCTTGTTCTGGTCGCCATCGGCGTGGGTCACATTATCCGTGGTAGCGTCGGCTGGAGGAATTATTGGGGTGGGCTGGTGTTCGCTCCTTTTGCTATTTCTTTTGGATTGCTCCTCATCTATGTTGCAATATTCCGGTGGGCCAAGCTGAAGGAAAAAACTCGGGACAGCAAAGGTCACCGTCGGGATGCAGTCTAGGATGACTGGACAAAATGGTAGACGAAACCTGAGGTCTTAACGCAGCTCCAGCGGACCACCAATAATCCCGCGCCGGATGAGCCTATTCATTCCAAAGCTTTTTTTGCCATTCAAATGGGCTTATCCAAAGGTCGAGAGAATGTCCACAACCTAACTAAGTCGTTTCGGGCCATGAAAGCGACGTTTTGAGGCTGCGAAACACGTGTGATTAAGGCGATGATGTTTGCGAATCAACAGGCCAGCTTGGTCCGTCCTAGGGCCTGAGGACCTAATGACTTCCGTCTTTGCAATGTTGAGCGAAGAAGACATATTACTTGAACTGAAGCAATACCAGAATTGGCATCAGGCATACATGGAGGGTAAGAGGAGAGAAGAACGCCCAGGATTACCTGAAAACAAAGATGCTCCAAAGTATACTTCCTATGCCCTGTTTGGAACCTTCATACACATGCTGTTGTTTTTGGCAATTGAAATATCAGGATTCCTCAGGATTCAGAAATTCGTCGGATTTTTCTCAAGGCTACGCATTTCAACTGATAGATTTTGCTACGAACCGGTGTCATGTGGGTACAATAGTGCCTATACAAAACTAGGGCTTGCCCTGTTGTCTCAGAATGACGTTGTCGGCGCTATAAGATGTCTGGAAACTTCCTGGCGTGTGCACCCTTGTCCACATAACACGAGTTTTGGCTTGAAGCGAAGTCTGGTCTCCAAATTGAAAGGCTATCCTGAGGCATCCAAGGCCGTTGCGCAATATATAGAAATCGGCAAGCAGTTCGTTTCCTGGTCTGAAGAATGGGTTGAAAGAATAAACAAGTCATAAGATGTGCCTCTACCAGGCCCACTCAAATTTTCGCAGCCTATGACGCTCGCAGTTGAACATCGGCGGTCGGCAGCCCAGCGACAGTCTGCCGTCTTCCGGGTCCTGCCTCATAGGGAAAACTCTTGGGTTCGCCACGCGAGGTATGTGACACCGGTCCACGGGAACTCTATGATGGAGGTTGACCCTATTGTCAAGACCACAGAACTGGAAAAATAAGGTGGATATCCCCCCTGCCTTGAATATGGGTTCTCAGTGAGCATAGTGCACCTCAA
>JAGUZM010000243.1 GCA_020060805.1 Deltaproteobacteria bacterium
CAAGCGAGTATCCGCCTTTCCATCGAGAGGCTGCGTCGGCGGCGATAAAAAGATTCGTCCGGAGTTGAAAGAGGCAAGGGGCACCAATCGTTTTGTTCCCATTTTGAGCGCTGAGGTTGAGCCATGGTCATTGTTCCAAAAGATAAACCTTACATCGAAAACCTGAACAGCTACTATCTGAATGTCCCCCGGTTGTTGGAACATTATCAGGGTGAACTCGGTTCGGGGGCCATTCACTTCAAGTCGCCTTCTGCTGAAGGGGTCATTTTCTTCGACAGAGAAGAGTTCCTGGAGGGGTCCTGTGAGAAAAAGGACGAAAAGCTCACGGGCAAGGCGGCGGTTGACTTCCTGTTGGGATCTTCCGGGGAAACCAGTTACGTCGTCAGCATCTATGACATCTCGGCTGAAAAGGTATATTTCTGGTCAAGTATTCCTGCTGCCAAAAGGATCTATGAGGATCTGAGCGCGGAGTTCACCGACCTGGAGGGGCTCATGAGAAAGATGAGCGGGGAAAAACTGACCGGGTACATCGAGGTTTCCTTAGGCATGGGGGCGGAGAACGCGTTTATTTTCTACAATAACGGCCAGATCCTGGGGAGCTTCTATTCCTGGGACGAGGGAGAAATGAACGCCTCCAAGGATAAGCTCCATCTCCTCGCCCAGAAGACGAAGAAGTCGGGCGGGACATTCCATGTGAGCAGGGTCTCCATGGAAAAGGAGAAAGAAGCAGGGAACGCGAAGAAGACCGAAAACGGCCCCTCACCAGAGATCGTTACCGCGATGGAGGAATTGCTGGGCCTGGTTGACGGCATCGTCGGTTCAAGCAAGGTCCTCAAGGGGGAGTTCCACACCCTTCTGAAAAAGCGTTTCTTGGATCTTGCCGAGACCTATCCGTTCCTTGATCCTTTCAGAGGGGAGCTCGAATACTCGAACCGAAAGATCAAGATCAGCGGTAAGTTGAACGATCAGGACCTGGTGAAAGGCGTTCTCGCCGCAGTCAGGGGTTTGGCGGATGACCTCAACCTGGGGGCGCAATTTCAGGCAAAGACAGCGCCGTGGTTCCAAAAGTATGGCGCCAAGCTGAACGGCCTGGGCATCGCCCATTAAGAAATCCCTGTCAGACTCACCCCGTGCCTGCTCGGGTGACAGCGCCTTCGCACTAGGCAAGAAGGCCGAATCTCCTTCTTGAAGGGTCAACGCAATATGGCTGTTCTCGCCACGGAGATGATTCCTGAGAGAAGTGCCAAGTGGTACCTCGAGTTCATCAATTCGATTCCCATGGGGGTGTTCCGCGAGACCCTTGAGGGGAGAATCGTCTTTTGCAACAATTCCCTGGCAGAGATGTTCGGGTTTACCTCGTTCAGGGATCTGGTCGATTATCCCATCATCAATCTCTACGGAAGCACGAAAGCGAGGGATTCCTTCCTCGACGCTGTGATCAGGAACGGCTCTGTCGTCGATCTTCCCCTTCTGTTCAAAAAGAAGGACGGCAGTCCCATCTGGTGCAGCGTGAGCGCACGGGCAACCCTTGAAAAAAGCGGTTTCATCGTCCACTTGGACGGGCTCATGAGGGACATCACGAAAAATCTCGGCGAAGAGGAAGAGAAGCCCGGCCTGACAAAAATGGATAACCCGTTTAACGACTTTGTCATCGTGATGGATGCGGAAGGGGAACTTCTCGACATCAACAAGGGGGGAGCGGAGCTGCTCGGCTTCAAAAAAGACGAGTTGCTCGGCAAGCCGATCAGTGAGTTCGTTGTGCAGCGGTTCAGAGACTTGTTCACCACGTTCCTGTCCATTGTTTCGAAAGTCGGGGGGGAAGAGGGCGTTCTCACGGTCATGGACTGTAACGGTGAGGAACAGGACCTGGAATTCAAGGCCTTCGTTCAAAAAAAGGCCAACGGGTCGGACTACATCATCCTGATGGCCCGCAACGTCACGGAGAGGATCAAGTTCCAGAAAGAGCAGTTATCCAAGGAAAAATTCCATGGGGTTATGGAAATGGCCGGGGGTGTGGCCCACAGGCTGAATCAGCCGCTGACGATCATTCGCAATACGCTCAATGAAGTGCTGTCCCGTTTGGATTCCGCTGACCCGAATTATGAGAAAATGATAAAGATTCATCAGCAGACCGAGAGAATCAACGAGCTGGCCAAGAAAATCGGGAACATCAAGAAATATGAACCGATGGATTATGTGGCCGGTGTGAAGATTGTGGACATTGACAAGACATCGTGAGGGGAAAATGGTCAAGAAAGTTTTGGTTGTCGACGATGATCTGGAGATGCTCGTCTCTCTCAAAGACGGGCTGAGCAGGTATGACGACACGTTCACCGTTCTCACCGCTCTGGACGGCCTGGAGGGGATGGATCAAATCAAGAAGAACACGATCTCCCTTGTGGTCACGGACCTGAAAATGCCCAGGATGGACGGGTTTTCCTTTCTCGCCCAGATCATGGAACATTACCCCGAGATTCCCGTCATCATCATCACGGGGTACAGCACTCCGGAAATGGAAAAAATGGCCCGTGAAGGAGGGGCCGTAGGGTACATCGCCAAACCCTTCATGCTGGATGATTTAGCCCGAAAAATCGTGACGACCCTGAGGAGGGAGGCAGACGGCGGCACATTGCACAGCATATCCTCCGGCCTTTTCCTCCAACTGATGGAAATGGAGGAAAAGACTTGCACCATCCGGCTGATCGAGAAGACGACGGGAAAACAGGGCATCCTGTTTTTCAGGGACGGTGAACTCCTGGATGCGAAAACCGATGCCCTGAGAGGAGAAGAGGCGGCGTACGAGGTTTTCTCATGGGAGGAGGTAAGCCTCAGCATTCAGAACTCCTGTCAGCAGAAAGAGAAGAAAATCAGAAAAGACCTGCAGGCGATTCTCATGGAATCGGCGAGACGAAAGGATGAGCGGGGGGCCGGGGGCCGGGAGAAGGCCGTCGAGGAGGTGGAAACAGCCTCGTCAGCGGAAGATCATATTGCCGAAGAGCCATCGGCCATAGAGAAGCTGATGGCCGCCCTGGACAAGGAGCTTGGTTCGGGGAGCGGTGTGGAGGACATCTACTACGATGATTCGTGGGATGAGATGGCCGGAGCGATCAGAGGATTACGGGATTTCTTCGCGACCGGAGAATGGAAAGCAGGATACATTGACAAGGGTGATACGAATGACTTCATTTTGGTCCCCCGAGAAAAAACGGTCGTGATGTGCGTCAATCCGCGGTGCCCAAGGGACAGGATCATGGATATCCTTGGTGCTCAGTAGAAAGCCCGACGTTTCCAGGGGAACAAAAACGGCCCCAGGAGCTGGCCATGGTGCCTGACCGATACAACCCGAGGAAATCATGAAAGATCTTTTTGAAGATTTGCTGAAAATGGAAGATGTTCACGGGAGCCTCCTGGTCTCTCCGGAAGGCGAGGTCATGTTCGAACATTTCAACACCCCTCCTTCCAAAGGGCAGGATCTGAAGAGGTTTCTGCCCCAACTGAACCGGGTCCTGAAGAATATCCGGGAGGCGGACCTGCTTTTCGAGAAAATGAGGATCTATATCCGGAGAACGGATGCGGGCACGTTCATCATCCCCATGGGACAGTTCGCTCCCGCGGCCATGGTGAGGCTCAACTGCGACATGCTGCTGCCTTCCCTTAAGCAGATGAAGGGGGGTAAGGGGCTTCGCCAGCTGTTCAAGAAAAAGTGAAGGGGGCTTTATTTCAGCTCGAACCGAAAGGGCACCTTCACCCACATGGCAGTTTTTCTCTCCCCTACCCTGCCTGGTTCAAACAGCCAGTTCCTGACCGCCGCCGTCGCAGCCCGATCCAACACCGCGTATCCGCTTGACTGAAACATCCGAAGATCTTGAACCCTTCCCTCCTTGCTCACCAGGACTTCAACCACCACGGTTCCCTCATACCCGCGCCTTCTGGCTGTGGCCGGGTATTCCGGCGAAGGATTGCTCAGATAGACAGGCAGAATCTGCTGAATCGGGTCAGCCGGAGGGGACGGGGGGGGCTTCGTGGCGGGGGCCGGGGAGGGCTGGACAGAGGCGAGGGGGGCAGGCTTTTCGTCCGGCTCCCGGGTTTCTTGAGGTGTCTGGGGCGTGCCTTCATCAAGGGGGAAAAGGTCCGGGGTCTTGACATTCCGATCCTCTGGCCGGCTCGGTTTCTCGGGGACCGCATCAGGGAGGGGTTCATGTTTTTTTGCGGCTTGGATCTTCGGGGTCTTCTTGGGGGGAGGTTCGATCCAAGGCCGGGACGTCTCTTGGGTGTCCGGGGGGGTCTTTTCCGGCAGAGGGGGCTC
>JAGUZM010000215.1 GCA_020060805.1 Deltaproteobacteria bacterium
CCCTTTCCGCCGCCCCCCCGGTCGAGCTTCAGGAAAATGGGATATCCATGCTTTCGCGCAAACTGGGCGATCTCCTCCACACTCTTTACCGGGTCCAGGGTCCCGGGGTTCACCGGCACGCCCACCCTGTCCGCGATTTGCCGGCAGTAGCACTTGGATTCTACGGCCCTCAGCACCTTTGCGGAAGGCCCCACCCAGGTCATGCCGGAAGAGGTGACCGCCTGGGCAAAGGAGGCATTCTCGGAAAGAAACCCGTAGCCGGGATGAACGGCATCGGCCCCGGACTTCTTTCCTGCATCGATCAGGGCGTCGATGTTCAGGTAGCTTTTGACAGGGTTGGCCGGTCCGATGAAAAAAGCTTCATCCGCCTGTTTGAGGAAGGCTCCGTTTCGGTCCGCCTCCGAATACACGGCAAC
This sequence comes from Deltaproteobacteria bacterium, assembly GCA_020060805.1. Lineage (GTDB taxonomy): Bacteria > Desulfobacterota > DSM-4660 > Desulfatiglandales > HGW-15 > JAHECH01. Next base: position 417 of record JAGUZM010000215.1, read on the forward strand.
CGTGCCGATTCCCAGATCCCTGCACGTCCGTATGATCCGGCTGACGATTTCTCCCCTGTTCGCGATGAGCAGCTTCTTCATCATCGTCGCTCACTTCTTTTTGTCCAAGTCAACGATGATCATGGGGTTATCGACCTGCATTTCATCCCATTCCTTGACCAGGATCTTCTTGACCACACCGTCGTACTGGGAGAGCACGGACAGCTCATTCTTCATGCAGTTGATCACGGCCACTTCCTGGCCGACTTTGATTCGAGCCCCTTCTTCCACGACGACCCGGGCAACCAAACCCGGCATGTGTGCGTTGATGCTTGCTTCCATGATGTTGTCTCCTTTATTTTCGTGCTTTGGTCTGTAAAGCGATAGGGTTGCCCCAGAGCAGCAGCGATAGGAAAGGCCCATGTCTATCCCCCGTGGTTCCCCTGAACACCCCCTCTAGGCCAGGGATTTCTCCGTCAGGAGAGCCCGCTGCTTCTTCCGAGCTTCAACCGCCGCCTCGGGCGTGCAGTGTTCAAACTTGATGAAATCCCTTGCGGGTGTCCCCTGGCCGATTTTCCAGAGATCGGCGTAGATGACGCTCAGTGCGCAAAGGTAACCCCCCAGCGTCGGCCCGTCGGCGATCAGAAGAATAGGGGTATCCCCGCAGATGTTCAGGGCCCCGGGGATGGCATAAGCGTGGTCCAGGACATTGGAGGGGTGGCTTCCCGCGATCCCCCCGTCTTTTCGGGCAAAGAGGTTGATCTTTGCCGCTTCGAGGCGGTACGCGGATCGGTTTGAACTGTGCTGGATTTTGTGCACATGCTCAAACAGGTAATCCATTCCTTCCTTGGTCACGTAGTCCGGGTAAGCGTTCGTTCCGGGTATGGCCCTCAGGCGCCATTCCCTTTCATATTTGGGAATGGATTCCTTCTTCACTTTTCGCGGCCTAAAACTTTTCAGGGCAACCGAAGGCTTCCCGAATTTGAGGACGTCCCCGGCTTGCAGTTTCCGGCCCTGGTAGCCCCCGTAACTGCCGAAAACGCAGGTGGACTTGCTCCCCAGGTAGACAGGCACGTCAATACCCCCTGCGACGCCGATGTAGCTCCTGAACCCGAATTCGCCGAAGTGTCCGAATTTGAGGACATCCCCTTTCTTGACCGCTACCGATTCCCACAGGGGGATGGATTGGCCGTTGAGGGTGGGTTTCATATCGGTCCCTGTCACGGAAATGACCGCAGCCGTGTCGAAGGCCGCTTCGAAATAGCCCCCCGCTATCTCGATTCCCGCCTCGTTGACCGGGTTGCCCACCAGAAGGTTTGAAAAACCGAGGGCCACATTATCAAAGGCGCCGGAGGCGGCCATCCCGTTGTCCAGGTAACCAATCCTTCCCGGCCAGTCCTCGACGACTGTTTCCACTCCGCCGTTGATCACTTTCAGCATATCCCTTCCCTCCGCGTCTATTCTTGAGATGAAAAATTACACTTTCGGCGCGGCTTTGACGCCCGCCTCCTGCTTGGCGAGAAGCTCCTTCATGCCCTTTTGAACCGGCAGAGAGTCGTAGAACTTCAGCCAATCCTTCACCTTGAATTTGCCATGCTTGATATCGTACTCATATTTCGCCTGTTCATGGACGAGGCGGTGGATCTTCAGGACCTCTTCTTCCGACGTTTCATGAAACCTGATTCTGTCCCCGGCCTTGAAAAAGGTCGGGCTTTCTTTGAACAGCTTGTGCTTCTGGCTGAACTGGAAGATGGGTATGGTTCGGCCGAAAAGCTGATATCCCCCCCCTGTGGGCGTGGGATAGATGTAGAGGCAGGGGCCTCCGATCCCCACCGTCCCTTCCGGGGTCCAGGTCCGAGGGGGATTGTACTTGGGGACGACCACCGCGCACCGTGGGTCCAGGGGCCAGAAAAACCCGCCCCCCGGCCAGAACCCGTTGCCGCTGTTGTACCACTCGGTGCCGCAGATCATTTTCTTGATGTCCTCGACGGCCACACCGTTACACAGGGCGCTGTACTCGATGTTGTACCCGTTGATCACGTTCGGCGCATCGGGCCTGACCTCCTTGACATACTTGGCAACCGCTTTTTTCGTTTCACTGTCTGCGAAGGCAATCGGCAGGGTGATCAGCCGGGACTCAAACTCGATGTCTTTCACGTCTGCGATTTTCTTTTCGCAATCCCTGATCTCGGAGATGAGTTTTTTCGATGCGAGAACCTCAGGGTCAAAGTGATACAGGTTGGTGCGGAGGCCGGGTACGGTTTCATAAAGCCCCTTCACCTTTTTTGCCTTCACGGCAGCGTTCACCGCGAGGACCCTGAACGAGTCCACCAGGTTGAACCGCGGCACGGACCCGTACTCGACCTGCAGAAAGCCATCTCCAGCCTGCCGGAACAGGACAGCAGGCCTTGATCCCGCCTCGGGCAACGTGTCCAAGATGACGTTATAGTTTCTTTCACTCATTTGACAAACCCTCCTCTTTTCTGAGTGGATCCTTCAAGCACCCCTTGATTTCAGAGTTTCGGCGCAACCACCGGGTAGCCTGCCTTCTCGAGTTCCTTGCGCACAGCCGCCACGATATCGGATGCGTTGGCCGTGTCGGAGTGAAGACAGACCGAGGTTCCTTCAATGGCGATTTCGGTCCCTTTCGTGGTCTTCACCTTCCCCTCTCTCACCATCCTGATGACCCTGGCCGCCACCTCTTCCGGTTTGCGGACATCATGATGACGGGTGATCACGAGGTTCCCGTCCCCGTCATAGTCCAGGTCCGCGTAAAGCTCGTAAACGACGCGGAGCCCCATGCTTTCAGCCACCGGGCCGGCAAACCCCTTCTTCATGATATAAAGGTAGAGGCTCTTGTCCACGTCGAGAACAGCCTGGCATATCGCCTTGGCTACCTCCTCGCGCTGCATGGCCATGCCGTAGAGGGACCCGTGAGGCTTCACATGATGGAGCTTGAGCCCTGCGGCTTCAACGAAAGCCCTCAGTGCCCCTACCTGGTATACCATATCGTCGTGGATCTCCTCCATGGTGAGATTCATCGCGCGCCTTCCGAAGCCTTGCAGGTCAGGCAGGCCCGGGTGCGCTCCCACCTGCACCCCGTACTGCTTGGCCAGAGCCACGGTCTTCTTCATGACCGTGGGATCTCCTGCGTGAAAGCCGCACGCCACATTGGCGCTCGTGATGTATTTCATGAATTTCTCATCATTGCCCATCACGTACATGCCGAAGCTCTCTCCCATGTCGGCGTTGAAATCAATGTTCATCGCTCCCTCCGTGATGAATGGAAAAAAAACTTACCCCCCAATCCGCGCCGCCACCCTCGAAAGTGGACGATCTTCTGGGCGGATCTTTGCAGGAGTGTTTCCCCAAAAAAAGCTTTATTCATCCCGCTTTTTCTCCTGTCCCCCCAATTGAAGAGAAAACCGGGATGAAGCAGGAGATGCGGGGCACCTCCAGCCTTGCTCTCAGGGCCGGATGTTCGCTTATATATAATAGGTTAAGGCATTCCTGCAAGAAGATACCGCCTCTTCTTTGCAGGAACGCCTGTTCTCAGTTCGTCAAAGACTTCTCAGACATTCCCTTTCTGCTCTTGCTCTCTCGCTTCCCGGGAAATCCTGGCAAAGTCCTTGAGCACCACAATGAGATTCCAGATCTCATAGGCAAACAGAACCACACCGCTGGAAATGATCGCAATCCACAAAAAAGCTTTGGCTACTCCCATATCTTTACGCCTCCTTTCCAAGGGCTTGAGTCAATCGTGACTTCCGCCGGTTTACCGGGCCTTCACTGTCTTCAGTTTGGCAAAGTCAAAGTTGGCAGGGGCAATGGCGCTGCCGATCTCAGATATGAGACCGGCCGTTGCAAAAGCAACGATCATCGCCCATCCCCACATATTCATCCCGAGGAACATGTACGTGCCCACGATGAACCCGATGATGCCGCCGGCGAGAATGGGCCCGGAGCTGAGGTTCTTGTTGTACTGGGAGCGGATAAATCCCCATACAAAGGGCGCGCAGTACATCGGCATGAACAGAAGGACCATCAGGATCGACAGGGGCATCAGGGCGATGACGATCACGCAAACGGTCGCGATGGCCACGACGGTCCGAACGACCTTTTTTACCTGGTCATCCGTGGCTGTTTGGTTGAAATAGGTGCGGTAAATGTCGTTGCCCACGATGTTCCCGATCGCCACCATGGCGGCGCCCACCGATCCTACCGTGGCGGAGAGGACAAGCCAGATGAAGAGAATCCCGTACCATGGAGGCATGAACTGGCCGACAACCGCCGCGTACGCCTGGCTTCCCGGCACCTCCGGCATTTTCCCCGATTTCATCAG
>JAGUZM010000439.1 GCA_020060805.1 Deltaproteobacteria bacterium
AACAAAAGAATAGGAATGGACGATAATTCTAAAATTAGCCCATCCAGCACAAAATGTGAAGGGCCTGGCCTTGAAAGGCGCCCTAGCTCGAGTTTTGGCGAAGACAAGGGACGTGTTCCGGAGATCCGAGTAAAACCATTTGCATACCCATGGCCTGTGCATTAGTTTAGAGGGCGGAAATAGAAATACAGGGCAAGACCAGACGAGGGGGAAACATGAAAGAGGAAATCAAAAAGAGAATCCTTGAGGCGTTGAAGGGGATACCGAGAGGGCACCTGAGCGACGCGGTGATCAAGGAGACGATTCGGTGCGTCCTTTACGGGTTTCTCAAAGAGCAGGGCCTTCAGCCCATCCCGGCTTTCCGCAATCCCCGTTTTCCCGAAGGCCCGGTGGACCTGGTGGGATTGAGGAATCCCCACGAGATCGCGATCGCCTTCTGCAGCAACCCCGCCGTCGAGTTGGACGACGTCAAGCGGCTGGAGCGGGTGCCCTGCGAAAAAAAGGTCGTCATCAGCTACTCCCAGAACCTGAAAAAAGTCGAGCTGAGCGCTTTTTATCTCAAACCCGGGATCGAGCACATCCACGTCAGCCTGGAGAACAGCAGCCCACAAGGAGGTTAACATGCTCACGAAGTTCTGGATCCACGAACTGACGCGGCCCGCCTTTGAAGAATGGCTCAAAGAGGAGGCGTCGCCCGTCATCATTCTCGGCGTGGGCAGCGTGGAGCAGCACGGCCCCCACCTTCCCCTGGGCACCGACAGCCTGACCGCCCGGGCCTATGCCCACGAAGTGGCGAAGCGGACGAACAGCGTCTGTGTTCAGCCCTGTTTCCCGGGCTACTCTCCGCACCACATGGGATTTTGCGGAACGATCACGCTCAAGGACACAACCCTTCTGGCGGTTCTCATGGACACCATAGAAAGCCTTTCAAAGCATGGGATCAAGCGGTTCCTGGTGATCAACATCCACGGCGGGAACACCCACATCGTTAACCTCGCCATGCAGCGGGCTAAAAGGGAGTTCCGGGTGATGATCGCAGCTCCCGTCGGGCCGAGCGACACGGAAATCGGAAGGCTCCACGGGGAAAGACAGAAGAAGCACTTTGACGTCCACAGCGGGCTCACGGAGACGACCACCGCCCTCACCCTTTTCCCTGACCTCGTGGACATGGGGAGACTGGCGGACTGGGAACCGACGTTTAGAGTTCACCCGGAGCTCATGGCCTTTTTAGAGGGGAAGAGGAAGGACCATGAGACCGTGAGCCAGGTTTTCCGGGCATGCCTGGAACCTGACACGCACCATTAAAACCATTTTTGAAGCGGATTTCCCGGGGCGGGAAATCGAAAAAAGAAAAGAGAAGTTGCCAGAGAAAGGATCGTTCCTATGGGCCCAAGATTTCCTTTGCTTACGTTTGTTTCGCTCCTGGTGAGCTTATGGGGTTTTCCCTCTCCAGGTTTCGTCGCGGCCCAGGCGTCCAAAGCAGGGGGCGGTCCTCCCCCTGCGCCGGTCGAGGTGGCGACCGTTATCGAGAAAGCCCTCTCCCCGCTGGTCACGCTCGTGGGAACGGGCGAAGCGTGGCTGGAGACCACGATCGCCTCCGAAGAATCGGGGGTGGTGAGCCGAATGCTCGTGGAAGAAGGGGACAAGGTTGAAAGGAACCAAGCCCTGTGCGAACAGGACACCCGCCAGCTTAGCTTGAGAATCGAGGCAGCGAAATCGGAGCTGGCTGAAGCGGAAGTCCTCCAGGCCCAGGCCCAGAGCGATTTCGAGCGCCAGAAGAGGCTCTTTGCCATCAACAGCGTTTCCGAGAAGGCCTACGAAGACGCCCAGTTCAAGCTCGAGGCGGCGCGGAACAAGGTGATGAGCCTCGGGGCCTCTCTCCGGGTTCTGGAGGACCAGCTCAACAACAAGCGAACAAAGTCACCGGTCGCCGGGTATGTGGTGAAGCGGCACTGTCTGGTGGGTCAGTGGTTGGGGGAGGGAGAGCCCGTGATCACTCTGGTCGTGCCTGATCCCATCCTGTTCAGGGTCCCCGTACCGGAGCGCTATATCCCCTACATCAAGAAAGGGGGCAAAGCTGCCGTCACTTTCGACGCCCTGCCCAACAAAACCTTTGACGGCAAGATTTATGCGGTCATCCCCAGGGCGGACGATGCAGCCCGCACCTTTCCGGTGCGGATCGAGATCAGGAACCCGGATGGCGAAATCAAGCCGGGCATGCTCGGCAGAGCCACCCTGCCCTCAGGGGAGAGCAGAAAAGGCCTCCTGATTCCCAAGGACGGGCTCGTTTTGAGCACCACGGGAAAAGGGGTTTATGTGGTCATGGACCAGTCCGCCCGGTTCGTTCCGGTCAGGACCGGTGCCGAACACGGCCTCCTGGTGGAGGTCGAGGGGGATCTCAAGCAGGGGGACAAGGTCGTGACACGGGGAAACGAACGGCTCCGGCCCGGCCAGGCGGTTCAGGTCGTCCGGACGACCGAGGCCAGGCCATAAGGCGATTGAGCGTTTTTCGCAACCTGCTAGTGTCCTGAGTCAGAAATCCGTTGCCGAATTCAGCATGGGCCGAAGCCCTCCGGAGGTGTTCTCTCAGGACCGCAATATTACCTCGGGCCATTTTGAACGCCCCCATAATCTTAATAGGGATTATCGGGAAGACACAGAGTGGCGTGGCAGTCGGAGCGTTTGTCTTCTGGGGCTGTCCGTGGTGGCTGCCAGGCCACGGGTGGCGTTAAAGTGGCTCTGGAGGAATGTGATT
>JAGUZM010000214.1 GCA_020060805.1 Deltaproteobacteria bacterium
ACACGACGTAAATGTCGTAGTTGCCCTTTTTAGCAGATTCGTAGCGGCACTTGAAGAAATCGGCAAGTTTTGGATCTTTCTGTTTCAGGGTCTGGATGCGGACATATGGTGGGTTTCCGATAACAATATCGAAGCCGCTTTTCCCATCGGCAGAGATACCAGGATCAGATTTACCCTTATCCTCGTCAGCGGCCCCGAGCGAAACTGGTGATGGCCTCGACGAAAGGCCAAACATCCATTCAGGATCAAAGAACGTGGCGTGGGCGTTCTGGTCATAGGGGTCCCACTTCGCGAGCTCTTTGGCTGTCTTGGCAGGCATGCCGTTGTCGCGCAGCAGATCTGTAATCTGGCCCCTAAGCTCGGCATCGCTCTTGCGGCACTTCACCTTTTTACCCGGGGTCCGGGCTGTAAAGTAATCATGCCGGACGCGCTCAAGTTGCCCGCGCAAAGGGCGAAGGACTGGGTCCAGAAGTGAGAACTGATGATGCCGGGGTTTTTCAATGGGGACAAGCGTGTCCGCTGCGACGATCTTTGTCTCAAGGTTGGGCAGTGGACGGACCCCGAGGTTCTTCTCATGCGGGTTCAAGTTCTGGTCCACGATCAGGGAGATAAAGAACCGCAGCTTCGCGATCTGGCAGGCAATGGGCTGGATGTCCACCCCATAAATACAATTCTCGATGAGAAAAAGCTTTCTGCCAAAGTCCAGGGCGTGGAATCGGGTATCGAAGGACCTTTCGATATCGGCAATACGGGCCTCAATCTCCCTCAGAGCATTTGTGCGGTTTTCATCGTCCTGCATCCGATCGGCCAATTGACGATCGGCTTCGGCACGCTCTAACTGTTGCTCTTTCCACCGTCGGTTATAAGGGTCAAGCTTCTGCAGAATATCAACGAGCCGGTGGAGGACACCCATCGGGAAAGCGCCTGAGCCACAAGCGGGATCGAGGATTTTAACCTGATCGATAGCCGCTATAAGCGCGGCGGTCTCCTCGTCTGTAAATGGATTCTCAAACCTTTCCGGCGATATAGATAATAGGGCACGCAAGCTGGCGTTGCTGGAGGATCGAGTTTGCACAGTTGATAGTTTGGTTTCCAGATACGCAATGAGCGCTTCATCAACCATGTAGCCCACAATCTCGCGGGGCGTATAGTACGACCCGGTTGCTTTCCGAGCGGTAGTACGAGTGTCCTCATTGTAAGAAGCCAGCAGGTTTTCGAACACCTTCCCAAGGAGTTCTGGATCGAGGGCGATTTCCTGCTCCAGCGGCGTATTCTCCTCTACAGTGAATTTGTAGCGGTTGAGGATTTCGATAAGACCGCGCACTTTCTCGCGGCCCCTTCGCCGGTCATCATAGACGGCGCTTAAGTCAACCTCTCTTTCTTCACCGAAAAACAGTTCATTAGGAATGCATAACTGATTGCCCTTTTCATCGGAAAAATCGTCCAACCGTAAATCGGTTTTATTCTCCTTTTTCTCGTATACAACATCCAGACAGTCGAAAAGCCCGCCGTTGACAAAGGGGACCGATTTGAGGATGCCAAGAAGGGCTTGAGGCTCGCGGACAATGTCCTGATATCGGTAGAGGTTCGTGACTCCACGATTTCTGTCATAGAAGCCTGTTCCCTTTCCCTGTCGCCAATCACGTTTGTCCCGCTCCTGATTGAGGGTGGCGAAAAAGAGGTTTTGGACGAACGCTCGATAGAAGGTTCCAGCGGGAGAGGAGAAATCCTCGAGAAGCTGCTCGGCTGTGCGCCTGCGGAAAATTTCCCGAGGCAAGAGACCCTTCTCCTGAAGAAACCAGCAGAAGATCAGGCGAGTGAGAAGGCGGATCAGAAAGATCGAGCGGTTTTCATCGGTGTCTACATCTCGTGGATAGACGACGCCGTTGTGTGCAAGCGCCCAAAAGTACCAATCAGCGATCTCGCGGTAAAACCTCTCGTTGAGCGCATAACTGTCAAGTCGTTTTTCCCATGCCTGGTGGAGTCCTGCAAAATTGTGAAATAAGAATTCACGGTAGAGAACAGGAAGACCGAGGTCGTGAAGTATCTCGATGTGTGCTCTAATCGGATCGGAAAATCGAATATCTTTGATAAGAGTGACTTTTTCGAGAACATCTTTGGACTCATCGCGCTTATGAAGACGGCGGCGGATAATCGAAAGGGTCAGCATGTCCCCGTGCAGGAACAAGAGCATGGCTGGCATGTCAAAGAGCCTGTTCACTGATCGGGTGATGGCTGAGAGTTGCGTGCGCGTATAGCGGTCCTTGGCAAGCTTTATGGCAAAGAAAAGGTAAGAGTGAATGATGGCTCCATCATATTTGCCGCCGCTTTCAAAAGGGAGTTGCCCTTGCCCGCTTGCCTGGACTTCCGAGTCGGTAAGCTGAAAAAGAAAATCCACCGATTGCCAATCATCCACCATGGCCTGTTCGCTGTTGAACTGGCGGTCTTGAGCAAAGGTGTTGAGGAAGCCGTCCTTTGTGTTTGGTTTAAGGTCGAGCCGCTTCTCGCTTCGGTAGCCGAGACACTCAAAAAGCCCTATGGCCGCCTCCCTCAAGGGGGCAGGAGAGAAAATCTGTAGGGCATTTTCAATTGCTCGTTTGGTGCCGATAGAATTCATGATGCTTCAATGCTAATGGACTCAGATTATATTCGTGATCTAAGGACACTTTACGTTAATCACCACCGCTTCAGCCATTCTCAGGGTTTCCTCTTTTTTCCTCGGTAGCCGCTCTTGGCACTCAATTCCTTTTCTATCTCCGCTACCGTGGGCAAGCTGGCTTTCAAAGTTTTCGGCAGGGCCCGTGTGAGTCGCGTCCGCCATTCCGCGACGCCGATAGGCTTCTTTAGGTCGCGAAGAGCATATTCCACAGTGACTTTGTTTTTCTCCTTGCAGAGCAGCAAGCCAATGGTGGGCTGGTCGTCCGCATGACGGATAAGGTCGTCTACCGCTGAAAGATAGAAGTTCATCTTGCCGGCGTATTCAGGCTTGAATTCGCCTATCTTGAGGTCAATAACTACTAAGCAGCGCAACTTAAGGTGGTAGAAAAGCAGATCAAGGTAGTAATCTTCGCCCCCGACCTCGACGTGCACCTGCCGGCCAACAAATGCGAATCCTGAGCCGAGTTCGACGAGGAACCTTGCGAGATGCTCAACAAGCCGGTCCTCCAGCTCACGCTCGTGGGCTTCTTCACTGAGGCTGAGAAAGTCGAACAGGTAGGGGTCCTTGAGAGTCTCCTGGGCCAGATCCGACTGCTGTGGCGGCAAGGTCGCGTCGAAGTTCGTGACGGCTTTGCCCTTGCGCTCATGCAGACGGGATTCAATGTGCAGTGCCAGAACGCTTCTCGACCAACCATTCTCCATGGCCGCCTGGGCGTACCAGAGCCGCTGCGTCTGGTCCTTCAGTTTCTCGATCAGGACGACATTGTGGCCCCAGGGCAATTGTCCCACAGGCTGTGGGACAATTGAAGCCTCGAATCGTCCCACACCTTGTGGGACGATTTCACCGGCTGCCGTCTTTCCAGTAGAGTTCTTGTGAAGGCCGGATGCTCCCGCCCATGCGATGTAGAAAGTGCGCATTCGGTAAATATTCGTCCGCGAGAACCCTGACATGCGGGGAAACGAGCGTTGCAAGTCATCCGCCAGCCGATCAATGACCTTAGCACCCCATCCCTCACGCGTTTGTTTCTCCACGATGTCGCAGCCAATACTCCAGTAGAGCTGAATGAGTTCAGCGTTTGCCGCTAGAACTGTCTTGATCTGTGCGGCCCTGATCCGCGCCTTGATGGCATCTAGGAGCGCCGGATAGCTTTCAGGGAGCTGCGAGTTCATGCCTTTTTCCTGCGAAGACATGGGAACGAACAAGGATTATTTTGGAGTTCGTAAAACCGTTTCTCACTGTCGCGCATTGGTTTTCTTTCATGGTCGCTTGATGACCAGCCAGGTGACCAACTCGAAATCCGTGGTTTCACTCGCCTGGTCCTCTTGATTTGGAATGATGAAGCCGCGTCCGGTCTGCAGTCCGGTGGCCATGCGCTTCCGGAACGTAGCCACGATGGAATCTACGGCCTTCTGGAGGAGCTTGTCGTAAAGGGTTGTGCGGGTGCCGTTTGCGGTTTCCTGGTCGAATATGTTGCAAAGCTCATCGCACGGGGTGGTTTTGCCTGCACAAAGCTCCCGGTAGATACCAAGAATCTGCTTGGGATGCGCAAAGCCGAGCCGGACATTGCCGTCATCCATGACGTATACAAGGAAGTAGGGCTGAAGCGGGTTGACTTGCTCGGCGGGCTTGGGAACTTCCGTTCTGCCCGCTCCGGCACTTGCCTCTTGCCTTAAGCACCAGATCACGCCTGGGCCGATGGTCTTAATTTGCTCCTGAGTCGGAACCACGGTGTATAGTCCGAAGGCCGCACCCTCGAGCTTGCTGCGGTTTGCCTCAAGGTATTTCAAAAGATCAATGCGGAAATCGTCTAAGGTGAACTCGGTCAGGGAAACGGTTTCCTCCAGGTCTTCGAGATCCAGAATTTCGTCTTTCAATCGAAGCAGCTGGCGGTCCCTGTATCTCAAGTCGTCCTTGATGAGTTCCTCCAGTTCCTCGGGCTTAAGCAAGTTCTCTTCAAGCGTGGCCGCGATATCCACGAGTGCCATCCGGGCTTCGACCCGGTGCTTGAGACTGATGTATCGGTCAAGGTTAGGCGTGGGCCAGAAGTTCACCAGTTGGACCGCGGGATTGAGGCTCCCGATGCGATCCACACGGCCAAAACGCTGGATGATGCGAACGGGATTCCAGTGGATGTCATAGTTGATCAGGTAATCGCAGTCCTGAAGGTTCTGGCCCTCAGAGATGCAGTCCGTGGCGATCAAGAGGTCAATCTCCCCCTCCTGGGGCATGGAGGGAATTTTTCCCCGGCGTTTGGAGATGGGCGAGAAGTTCGTGAGGATACGATTGTAATCCGTGTGCCGTTCGTAGCTGGCCGGCCGGAATGTCGTCCGGTTCTGTCCCGTGCCCACCACAAGCGCGCAATGTATCCCAGGCTCCTTTAGCGCCCATTGGTGCAGATTCTCGAAGAGGTATTCGGCAGTGTCGGCAAAGGCAGTGAACACCAGGACTTTCCTGTTGAGCTTGCCCAGCTTATTCCTGCTGGGATGTTTGGCTTTCTTGGCGATAAGGGTCTTCAGTTCGGCCAGCTTGGCATCCCGCTCAGGTGTCATGTCCTTTGCGGACAAATGCAGAATCGTGAGCTGGTCTTTGTCCTTCTTGAGGTCCTTGAGCCAATCGTCAAGGCGTAGGTGCGCCAGTTTGTACCTGAACTTGGTACCCACCTCAAACGCATCGCGCAGTTCTTCATCATCGTCCATTCCCAGAGCCAGTTCATCACCTGCGAGCTCTTCCGATTTATCCTTAGCAGCCTGGAATTTTGCAATTTTCTCTTCCAGGGCGACAATCTTGGAAATGGTTCTGTCCATCGTGATTTCAAAGGACTTGACAGAACTTTCAAGGCGCTTGAGGAAATTCACTTTCATCATGCCAATCAGGAAGGTTTCGCGGTCAGCCTGGGTGAAGGGGTCGCGAGTAGCTCTTTGATATAGCGGCCTAAACTCATCTTTGACGTACTTTGACGGGTTGAAGAGCCAGAGCTTGTAGCCTTCAATCTCCTCATTGAGCTTGTCATAAGAAAGAAAGCGGCCCTTTGCATCAATCTCCGGATAGAGGGATATGGGCTTCAGCCTTTTGGGGAATCCACCTAACCGTTCCATCTCATGGGCGTAATACTTTTGCACGTGCCTCCGAGCACGGGCGATTGTGAGTTCATCTAGGAGCTTGAAGAAGTCGGAACCTAAACGAATCAGGAGCTCAAAGGTCTTCCGCTTGGGGGGCGGCTGCTTGGCCCAGTTCGAGAAATGCGCCTGGGCCTGCCGTAGGGTCTCTTTGAGGCTTCCGATTCCGATCGTTTCTCTCAAAACCTCATCCCGACCGGCAGTGATAAAGTAGACCTGGTTGCGCAGGTCCTTAAGATCGTTGTTGACGGGAGTGGCAGATAGCAACAACACCTTGGTCCGAACCCCTGACTGGATGATGTCTTCCATCAGGCGCTGGTACCGGCTTCGTCGAATGATGTTCCCTTGTTCGTCGCGCCGGCCCGGGGTGTTGTTGCGGAAGTTGTGAGATTCATCGATGACTACAAGGTCGTAGTTGCTCCAGTTGAGCGTTTCTAGATTGATGTCGCCGGAATAACCAAAGTCACGGCTTAGGTCCGTGTGGCTGAGAACGTCATATCGGAAGCGGTCCGCACCAAAGGGGTTCAACTGGTCGTTCAGTCTGTAAACGGTCCAGTTGTCGCGCAGCTTTTTCGGGCAAAGAACCAGTACACGCTCATTGCGGAGCTCGAAGAACTTGATGACCGCAAGGGCCTCGTACGTTTTACCAAGACCGACACTGTCTGCCAGAATGCAGCCGTTGTGGGTAAGGATTTTGTTAATAATCCCTTTCACACCGTCTTTCTGGAAATCAAAAAGCGCCCTCCAAATGTCGCTATCGAACAGCGTGGTCCTTCCAAGGTCTTCGTCAGATCTGCGGGCGTCACCCAGGAATTTCTCAAAGATCTGGTAGAGGGTCTTGTAGTAAATAAACTCCGGAACCTGGTTCTGGTAAACCTGGGCGAGGTAGAGCAGTACTTCGTCCTTGACATCGGCCACGAGGTCCGGGTCGACCCAAAGTCGGTCGAACCAGGCTTTCAGTTGGTCCCGGTCGCTTTGGTGCTGGACAATGAGGTTGAGTTCGATGTTGCTGCCGGAGTCCTGCAAGCCCAGCCCTCGCGGCGTGAAGTTGGAGCTGCCCAGAATAGCAACGTCTTCGCTGCCATTCATCACATGGTAAAGCTTGCCGTGAAGAAAATTCGTCTGGCAGACTGATTTGATGTCCGCCTTCCGGCGAATCCACGCAGCACACTCCCTGGCAACGCGCTTTTGTTGGAGTGCATTGGCCAGCTTCAAGCCGTCCTGCGAAATGACGAATGCTTTGCTTTCTGTTTTACTAGGATCCAGCGACTTCACGAAGGTCGGCTCCCCGAAAAGAAAATCCATATGTTCGATGCAGTCAAGCCAGTCCTTGAGTGCCTCGTAGGCATAAATCGTAAAGTAAGCTGATACTACGGAGAGACGAGATTTATCTTGGATGTGGAGTTTGAGGAAATCGGCGACGTTCCCACAGTAGTGGTTATCTCTGATGCCAGAGTTTTTCGGCTGAGTCGGCATAGTCTGCAAAAGGGTGCCATGGGGACGGAAAATTGTTATTAACCTGTGGGAACTCGCTTTTCTTTTGCTTTTGGGCGATTCTAAGAGAAAGGGCTTCCTGTGTCAAGGTGCGCAACTGGCCTTAATTTCCCCTTGACTTTCAGTAAATCTTACAGCATTATCGGGCTGAAACCTGTAAGTTCTATTGTAAGCCATCTGCGAAAGCCTGCGGTCAATTCAAAGGAGGGGCACATGAAACTGACGGAAAAACAAAAAGAATTTCTGGGGTTTATATCTCAGTACGTGGATGAATGGAGCAGGCCCCCGAGCTTCGAAGAGATCTGCTCCCATTTCGGCTTTGCCTCTTACAATACCGTCACCACCTACCTCAAGGCCCTGGAGCGGAAGGGATACATCCGCCTCCCGGAGAAGAAAAACCAGAAGCGGGCGATTGAAATCATCAGCCCTGTGGAGACCAGGCGCTTTGAGTTCCCCCTCCTGGGAAGGGTTGCTGCCGGAAGCCCGATCGAAGCCGTGGAAACCGTGGACGCGATCGAAGTCCCCCCATCCATGATCGGCCAGGGAGACCACTTTGTCCTCCAGGTCAAAGGGGATTCCATGAGAGAAGACGGCATCCTGGATGGAGACTTCATCGTGGTCAGGAAGCAGGCCACAGCCCAAAACGGGGAGACCGTGGTCGCCCTGATCGGCAACGAGGCGACGGTCAAGAAATACTACCGGAGAGAGGACCGCGTGGAACTCCGGCCCGCCCATGCGCAAATGGAACCCATCATCGTCCGGGAGGGTGATCTCCAGATCCAGGGCAAGGTGGTCGGCGTGATGAGGCAGTATAAATAAAGCCGGATCACCACAGAGGCTCGGAGGGCACAGAGAAAAGCATTTTCATTTGCCGGGAGATAACGGCAAATGAAAAGGTGTTGTCCTGAAACCTTCAAATCCCAACGGGCAGAAATAGTCATGAAGTAAAACTTATTCGGGGAGATTACAATGGACATCAACGATCTCACGGGTCAAATCATAGGATCAGCGATTGAAGTCCACAAAGCCCTTGGCCCTGGCCTCTTGGAATCAGCCTACGAGGAATGCTTGTGCCACGAATTTGATCTAAGGGGTATCCCTTACAAGAGGCAGCATGCCCTTCCTGTTCAGTACAAAGGTGCCAAGCTGGATTGCGGCTATCGAATAGATATCCTGGCAGATAATCGTGTCATTTTAGAACTGAAGTCGATTGATTGTTTGGAACCCATCCACGAGGCCCAGACCCTGACCTACCTGAAATTGACTGGTCTTAAAGTAGGCTTGCTGATCAATTTCAATGTTCCTGTGCTGCGAGATGGTATCAAACGGTTAATCCTCTACGGCCCCTGAAGGGAGCCCATTTTGTCTATCGGTACTTGTCCCGCCACAGCTTTAGCGACGGCGGATCTCCCGACAAAGGCCTCTCACCACAGAGGCTGTAGAGGACACGGAGAGGAGTTAATTTGAGGTTTTGCGGGAGATCTCCCGCAAAACCTCAAGCTGCTCGTGCTCCTCCGGAGGAAAAACAAATTTTTTTCTCATGCTGACGAAACGAATCTCTCTTAGAAAGGGAAATCGCAATGTCCCAGGCCCGCTACCTGCCGCAGGCTGAGGCCAACCTTTCATTTGCCGGTATCTCCCGGCAAATGAAAGATTTGAATTTCTCTGTGCTCTCTGAGCCTCTGTGGTGAATCGAGGTTTGCCTTGGACCGCCATATCATACACATTCATATCCCCGCTTTCCCCATCGCGGTGGCGCGGGTCAGCCGGCCGGAGCTCAGGGCCCGGCCCGTCGCGGTGGCCCCCCTCCACTCCGAGCGAGCCCTTGTCCTCTCTACCTCGCCCGAAGCCCGCAGGGAAGGCGTCTTCAAGGGCATGCCTCTTGGCAAAGCCGTGAAATCCTGCCCTGAGCTGATCGTTCTTCCTCCGGATCATGAGCTCACGGAAAAGGCATGCCGGGTTCTCGGCCGCGTGGCGGCCCGCTACACCCCTCTCTGGGAACCCTCCCGGCCGGGCCATGTCTACCTGGATGTCACCGGGACCGATCGCCTCTGGGGAAGGGCAAAGGATACAGCCGATCGCCTTAGGCGGGAAATCAAAGAGCGCCTGCACCTGCCCGGAACCGTGGGTGTGGCGAGCAACAAGATGGTCTCCAGCATCGCTTCAACGATCTTGCCCTCGGAAGGCGTTCTGGATGTGGATCACGGCCGGGAGCCCTCGTTCATGGCTCCTCTTGAAGCGAACGTCCTTCCCGGCATCGGGCCTGTGCGGAGGAGAATCCTCCTTGAAGAGCTCAACATCACGCTGGTCCGCCAGGTCGCCGCCCTCGACCTCTGCAGCTTGAAGCTCATCTTCGGCAGGGAGTCTTACGTGATCCACCAGCGCGCCCTCGGCATCGACCCCACGCCGGTCTACCCTCCCCGCACGGAGCCCTCCGTTGCTGAAGAGGCTTCTCTCCCTCGAGATGAGAACGACGACGCCAAGCTCCTGACCGTCCTCTACCGGCTGGTGGAAAAATGCTCCTATCAGCTTCGAACCCGCACCCTGGTTCCCCGCCGGGCAGGGCTTTTCTTCCGCTATGCGGACCAGGAAGAAGTCGCTCGCCAGGTCCATCTGCCTTCCATGAGCTTCTGGGATTTCGACCTTTACGCGCCGCTCGAACATCTGTTCCTCGCAGCCTGCCGACGCCGGGTCAGGGTGAGGTTCATCAGGGTCTGGTTCAAGGATTTTTCAGCCCCCAGCCCCCAGCTTCCTCTTTTCGCCTTTGCCCCTCAAGAGGCGAAGAAGAAAGCCCAGGTGACCCGGGCTCTGGATCGTATCAGGGAGAAGCATGGGAACGAACTG
>JAGUZM010000549.1 GCA_020060805.1 Deltaproteobacteria bacterium
GCCGGACCCCTCCTCAGGGATCCGGTGGACCAGTTCCTTGCCCGTGTTATCGAACCATTCCAGTACCTCTAGGAAAATCACGTTGTTCGTTCCCATATGCCTTTTGTCCTCCAGTCCTCGTGAAACTTCTGCTGTAGGCGCAGGGCCAGTGCTGACCCAGTGCCGAATGCTCCTGCCTTTTCTTCCGAAGTAAAGATAGCGTAAGGGATCAACTTAATAGCTTTAATTTTAGATTATAATACTACAACAAAGTTCATTCTAAGTCAATTGGAAAGGGAGTGCGACAATGAAGACATCCAAGAAAACTAGTTGTACCGCTGTCAAGATCGTTATAACCAGTTATCCCTTGACTTACTTCTCATTTCTGTTATCCTGTATTTGTTGATGTGCTCCGTTATGAAATGCTCTCCGAGCTTTGCCCGGGCGTGACACAGGCTGCTCCGTACTTGTCGAAAAGGGCAAAGGGAGAGGGGACTACTTGGTCGTCGGACAGCCTCCTCGGCCCCCTTCAGTAAAGGGGGTGGGGGGATTTTGAAAGTCGTTGCCTATGGCGCGTGAGCAGGAGGTGTTATCGATCATGGACAAGGCGGTCGTGACCGTAAAGGGGCAAATTGTGATCCCGTCCAGGCTCCGGCGCAAGTTCGGCATTAGCAAGGGAACTCAAGTGTATGTATTCGAAAGAGATGGCGAAATAATCATCCGACCTGTCACCGACGAATACATTCAAAGCCTGGCAGGCATAACAGGGACAAAGGGAAAGCTCCTCAGAGCTCTGCTCGAAGAAAAGGCAAAGGAGAGAGAACTATGAGGCCGTCTGTCCGAGTCTTGGACTCCTACAGTCTCATCAGCTATTTTGAAGGGGAGACGGGGAAGGACACGATGATCGAGATCTTCCGGGCAACAAGAGACTCGGGCGATCCTCTTCTTCTTTCCGTGGTGAACTGGGGGGAGGTCTTCTACATTACCCTGAGAGAAGCGGGTCGTGACAGGGCCGACCAAATCGCCCAGCTAATCTCCACCCTACCGATAAGCGTGATTTCAGCGGATTTGGAGCAGGCCAGGCAAGCAGCGGAGTTCAAGGCCGCTAGAAAGATGTCTTATGCAGATTGCTTTGCAGCAGCCCTGGCCAAATTGCGAAAAGCGGAATTGGTCACAGGGGACAAGGAATTCAAACAGCTGGAGGATGAAGTCAGAATCTTCTGGATTTAGCAACTTCGAAATGGAAGTAAAGAAAAGGAGGCCCGGAGCATGATTGCGTATGCCCCGGGCCCTCTTTTTGTGAAGCTATTGCTTTTTCGCCACGCCGGAACCCGTCCCTGAGAACGAGCCTGGATTAGAAGGAGAAGGAATGGAAGTATCGTCTATTTTCCCTGCAGCGGCGCCTTTCATTTCAATGGTCATTCCGGTCATCGTGCCGATTCCGGTATACGTGCCGCCACCAGTGACGTTGGCTCCCCAGTTGCCGCCTGGACCATCCCATCGTTTCACCGCGAAATCTGCGCTGACGCCATGGCTCCCGGTGAGCGGCACAGCGGATCCCGTCACAGAGGGCGCACCTACGTAATTGCCGCCAACATCCTTGGTGCCCCATATCCGGGGATTCCCCCCTGCAGAATAAGCAAAGAAGGTGACGTCATTCATTTTAACGTTTTGGAGGTTGTTATAAGTCGTCTCAGGAGCCTGGGAGAGGGTGGTTTTTCCGATCTCAGCGCACGGGATGTTGAGGGCTTCAAGCTTGGTCCTCCCTTCCGTGGTGGATGCAAGGTTCATGAACGTGGTGGTGTCCATCCATGCCCAGAGGCTCGAAGCCTGCCACGTGTGATTGACCGGATCAAACGTCCCTTTGAGTTCCGCACCGGCTACGCCTGTGACAGCAGCATCCCAGTTGACCCAGGCTTCATGGCCCTTGCCCGAGATGAGGTCGCTCTCCCAGGAGCCTGATGCTTCAGGCCTGCTGCCGATGAAGCCTATCCATCGGATGGAATCGTCATCATAGTCGTATTCACGGCCCCAATAATTGGAAGGAGTCCCTGAATAAGTCCCTCCGCTCAAGACAGAAGTAACGCCCAAACGCCAGGGCTGGCCGGATGACCAGATGTAGGCTCTTTCCTTTTCGTAAGAAAGCCAGTGGATATCCGTCTCTGGAAACTCTACCCCAGAGGAGTTAGTGAACTTGCCATGAGAATCCATCGGCCCTTGCTCGAAGGTGGTGAACAATTTTGAACCCGATTCGAGGTCGGCCGCATCGTATCCCGTCCCGGTCACGATTTGTAAGGGAAAGATGGATCCCGTCCCTTCCCACATCTGGAGGCTGGAGTAGGCCTGCACATCGAATTGGCCTCTCAGAAAACCCGCATTTCCCGAGGGATCCAGGTAGACGGCACGGATCATTCCCTGAGCCTGATAGCCTTCCCGGCCTTGGCCGCCGATGAATCCGTAATAGGCGCCATTTTGAGAATTGTCTGAGGGTTTCAAGATCGTCACAGAGTCGTCCACGGGATTGTGGCTGTTTACAGTAGTGGAAAAGACGGGCGGGGCACCGCTTGCGTCCCACCCCTCGCTATAATCCCCCATGAGGCGGATCGAGGCGGGTGCCGTCAAAGTGGCAGGCCAGAGATCGTCCAGGCTGCCCAGCAGACCGGAGACAGTGCCGCCTTGGAAATCAACACCATCAAAGCGTAAGAGCTTGCCGTTCGAGGTCTCACCGTTGAACAGGAGGGCCTGGCCCTCGAAAGTGCCGATGCTCTGGCCGATCCATGTGCCGGAAGCGGCCGAGCTAATCCCAGTGAAAGGCCCGGCCAGCGTTCCGGTACGGATTGGGGTAAGGTAGGTTCCACTCAGACTGGCACGTAGCTCCCCGGCATCAGACCAGGTACCGGTGATACCGGCGAGCCAGTAACCGCTATCGCCCGCACCCAAATAGTATCCAAATAGACCTTGACCGCCGGCGATTGAAGACCAGTTCGCGAGGCCGACTGGTTTGCCTGTGTATTCGTTGTCTAATCCAAATTTGAGATTATAAATCCCCCAGGACAGAGAAGTGTGATAAGTGGGAGATCCCTCGTGCATGTCCTTAAAAAACCGGGTAATACCTGAATCAATTTCTCCCAGGATCGTAGAGGTGGCGCCGAATGTCCCCGAAAGGAGGCCGGTGATATCACCGTCATAGATCTTGTAGTAGGAGGGATCGGACACGGTGGTCTTCGGGGTGCGTACAAGTGTGCCGTCAACCATCCACATGCCAAGGCCGGGGAAATGGGACCCGGAGAGATTGCTGGATGTGAGGAGGCCGGCCCCTCCGCCGGAGGTCATGTAGATGGCTGATGCGGCGCCGTCCACCGTACCGAATGTCGTTGTCGGCTCTTTCCAGAAGCCTGCGGTGAAGCCAGTAAATCCGGTATCATTTCCCTCATCATCGGATTTAAACCCGGTATTTCCAGGGGACCAACCCGTGATCCCGGCGTTCCACAAGTACGTTCCGGCCGGGGCAGCCTCACTCAAGGCGTACGAACCCATGGCGGAAAACGGGGAAGTCGAGCTGTTCCATGGAGCTGTGAGGCCACCGATGAGGCCGCCAAAAAGGTCCTCGGCGGATGCAAAGTTCCCCAAATTGTTGTAGTGAAGCGAAGCGCTGCTCCAGTAACCGGTTAAGGCCAGATGGTCGAGGGTGTATGTTCCGGCGCCTGCGCTGTAATACGCTCTGGATTCCGGGTCTGGGTTATAACAACCGTGATACCAGAGGGAGAGGTCCCCCATGTATTGGGTGTCCATGAATCTCAAGTTATTCCCTCCAATGGCAACGTGGCCGATTTCGCTGCCGAGGTCATCGGAGGCAGAGACATTTCCCAGTATGAAATAGTCAGACTCTTCGTAGTTAAGCTCATGTTTACCGTAGACGAAGGTGTTGAAACTGAGGCCACCCGGGTTTTGAAAAGTGCCTGATGTGGTTCTGGCGTTCCAAATGCCGAGCAGTCTACCGCTTGAAGTCTCGATACCGCGATTCCCGCTGGAATGAGCATCTGATTGTATTCCGTCAGTCCCCATGTGGAGACCGCTGATGATCGGCAGGCGATCGGAGTCGAAGAGCTCTGGCGTGAGAGTCAATGCGCCTGATATGGAGCCGTAGGCGGGCGACCTGTAAGCTGTGCCGCTCGCAGAGAAAGTTCCTGCCCCAGTGTTCATACTGCCTGTGGGATTGCCATAGAAGTATCCGACACTCCCTCCTTTCGCATAGATGCTCCTGAAGCCCACATGCCAGGAGCCGATGGCGCCGCTCAAGTCACCGATGAATGTGGTCCCGTCGCCCATGGTTCCCGATAAAGAGGTTGTATGGGAAAGCTCGGGATCACCTGAGAGCGTTCCCGAGATGCTGACAGTTCCCTGATTTGTCGCCGGATCAAGAGAACCGGACAAGGATCCGGAGCCGAAAACAAGATTCACGCTGCTTGAGACATCGACCAGCGACGTTGTTGGTTGCTGAGTGGGGCTGGGAAGGGTTACCGGAGGCGGGACGACCGTGGGATTCGTCTGGCTTTGGCCCGGAGATGTTGGCTGAGTTGAGCTCGGTGGAGTCGTCTTTTGAGTTTTCGGAGCTGTGGTAGAGCCCGTATCCCCAGTGGCAGCGGAAGCTAAGGCCGCGTCTTTATCCGTTCCTAACCCAGATGGCGTTTCGCCGGTCTTCCCCGTATCCTTTGTTTCGTCTTTTTTCGATGGAGCGGTGTCGTTGATATGCAGCTTGATTTCCACGTCCGTAGCGGGTTTGATCACGGGAACTTGATCAGCGCTCACCACCACCATCGCCTGCCCCGCGGAAATGTCCTTCACTTCTTCAGGCCTATTGGCGCTGAAACCATAGCCCTTTCCTTCCTGGAACAGGGCGCCGCTGATGCCGCGGGTATGGTAGGTGAAGAAGTCGGTGCCTCTGACCCCCACGATGGCCGTGGGCGTGTGAACTTCAAACCGATCCTTCTTATCCCGGCCGAAGATTCTCCCGCCGGTTACCTTTACAATGTTCTGGATCTTGCCCCTGGAGAGTTTGAGGGTGCCGCTCGTGCTTTCCTGATCAACCATGTACTCTGAAATGACCATGGCCGTTCTTTCGGCGAGACGCAAGACATTGCCGTCGTTGAAGGTCACCTCTGCCTTTGACTGGCTCTTGGTGCGCAGGGTGTCCCCGATACTCACTTCATCCCCGAGCGCTGCCGCTCTTGCAGGTTGACCGGGCGGGATCACGTCAACCCGCCCTTCCACGTGAGTGAATTTCCCCACGGCCGACGCCTGGGCGAGAGAGGGGAAAAAGGCCAAAAGGATCGCAGCCAGCAGGACAAGGGTTGTACGCTTCATGGCGTGCCTCCTTGGGTTTTGCGCTGCGGACACTAGGTCGCAGCCTTCTATTGGGTTCTCTAAGAGTGAGGCCTCTTCATCCTCTTGGGATTTCTTCTTCCCAGAGGCTGAAATTCATATTTCTCGTCAAAACGAATCGCCATGCCCGTCGAATCAGACCAAAGGACTTTGCCGCTGGTCTTCACATACACATCCCGGCAGGTGTTGATGAGCTTCCTGAACTTGCTGAGGGGGAGAAGAAGATCGATTTTAACGGTGGTTCCGACAGGGAGAGGTTTATCCGAGTACAGGAAGACTCCCCCGGAAGATACGTTCACCGTGAGAAGAGAGCGTTTCTCCTTTCCCTCCTCTGATGCGACCGGCTCAACGTCGGCAGACAAGGCAAGGGGGAATCTCGGCAGGTTTCGCTTTTCTTTATACAGTCCGGTTTCCATCGTAACCCCCACCTTAAGAGATTATCAACCCCGATGACAATCGGTTGACATCATGATTTTGATTCGTATTTTCCCGTTCCAAAACCTCATGAAAAAGTATTAGACGAAGAAGCCCCAGGCTAAGATACTAAAGGTTTTTCAGAGCCCAAAGCGCTGCCTGGAGGCGGTTCGGGACATTGATCTTTTTGAAAATGTTGTAAACATGGGTTTTGACGGTATTGGGGCTGATGCAGAATTTGTCCGCGATCTCCTCGTTTTTCGACCCGGCAGAGAGCATCAGAAGAATTTCAATCTCCCTGTTGGTCAGGGGATGGGGGGGTTTTTCGCCCGAGGATTCGCTCCATTTGCCGTCGAGCACGACCTTGTTGAGGATTTCCCTTGAAACCCACAACTCGCCGTCCAGAATGTGTTTGACCCCTTTGAGCAGCAGGCTCGATGAATCATGGAGGTAAAAGAAACCCCGCACGCCGAGCTTCAGAAAACGCTCCTCCTTTCCCGCCTCAGGGTGCATATTAAAGAGGGCAACCAGGTCTTTGCCGGACCTTCCGGGGCCTGTTTTTTCCAACCAGGAGCAACATGCGTCGCAATCGCTCGCCTGGAATTCCCAGAGGATGAGCCTTGGCCGTATGGAGAGCTTCTCACCCAGAGGAGGAATCTCCTCAAGGCAGGTCGTCTGTGAGCATGTCGCATGGGTCGCACCGGTCAGAAAAGAAGCGAGGAGCTCGTTCTGCAAATTTCGAGGACCGACAATGCAAATCGCCTGGTCTTTCATGTCAAAATCGCTCTTACCTGGAACCATACGTTGCGCCTATGTGGAGCGTCTTTGATGAACCGCCCCGTTCGCATTAGAAGCGGTATTCCACGCCGCAAGTGACCAGATCCCGAGTGTAGTCGTAAAGGCCCACGTTCGAGTCGGCTCTCGTGTGATTGTATTGCACCAGTATGTTGGCGTGCTTGTAAAATTCCCAGACCAAGCCGATGGAACCGGTATAGGTGCGGTCTTCTCTCTTCACCCCGAAGACGGTGTTCGTGTTTTTGTAGTCCTGTATAAAAGCCTCGCCATACAGCTGGAGGCTCACTTTTTGGATGATGGGGTAGGATACGT
The DNA here is from genome assembly GCA_020060805.1 of Deltaproteobacteria bacterium. Taxonomy (GTDB): domain Bacteria; phylum Desulfobacterota; class DSM-4660; order Desulfatiglandales; family HGW-15; genus JAHECH01. The sequence goes on from JAGUZM010000549.1 coordinate 6,883, forward strand.
TCACGGCGAATCTGTGGCCCAAATACGCCCAGTTCGCTCCGTCCGTGTTTTCGTTAAACAGGTCGTAGCGCAGGTTCAGGAAAGCCCCCTGAACGAAAAACCAGTAAAAACTCGCATAGGAATTGATCCCGGCCGAATCCCTGTCCTCATCATCGATGAGGGCGGGCTGATAGTAATCCTTGTGGATGTAGCCGAAATAGAGGTCCAGGAGCTTATCCTGTCCGATGGGGGTGCGCAGGAGGGGTCCAGCGTTGAGATACCCGAGGTACTCTTTATAGCTGGGATTCCGGAGAAGGGCATGGCTGTATGTCGCCGCGAGGCTGATCGAGAAATCGCCGAAATCGTACCCGGGAGTGATCGAGACCGTGTTTCCCAGGGAGTCATGGGTGTGGGTGAACTTGTTGTGAACATTGGACAGGAGGGCGTACTGGCCGGTGAAAAGCCATGGGCCCGTGAGACGGGGGACAAAGTCCGTCCTGAAGCTCGTCACCAGCGTCCACACCCGCTCCCCGGTCACTCCTCCGGCGAAGAGGGCATCATCGGGCTTGAGAACAAGGTTGGTGTCGTACTGACCGAAAACCCCGACACTGAAACGAAGGGGCCTTTCAAGAAACATCCTCGCTTCCACGAGGTTCTGATATTCCCTTGCGAAGGCGCCCAGGTCTGTGAGAGGGTCTTTGAGGTAGACCGTTCGAAAACGCTCCTTGGCGAGATCAAGCTTTCGCTGCCTTACGTAGATCAGGGCGATCTGGAAATCCGCCGCTTGGGTGAACGACGGATCCATCTGTTTCGCTTTTTCGAAAGCCTCGATCGCCTCCGCGTCCCTTTGGGCTTTCTGAAAATAAAGCCCTTTGAGGAACGCGACCTTGTCCGGGAAGATCTGCTCCGTCTCGGCGACTGAAATCCACTTTTCCGCCTCATCGAGCCGGTCGAGCTGCACCAGAACATCGATGAGTTCCACAAGGGCCTCTTTGATCTTAGGCGCAAGGGTGACGGCATCTTGCAGATTTCCGGCCGCCTTAGGATAGTCCATCATCTGCTTGTAGGTCAGGCCGAGGAAGAATGCGGCTGTAGAAGAACTCGGGTCTTCCTTGCGTGCCTCGATCAGAAGCTCAACCGCCTCTTCGTAACTCTCCTGCTTGTAGAGCTCGATTCCTTTCAGGAGCTTGGGGCTCTCGCAGGTTCCATTGCTCTCAAGTATAAGGCACAAAAGGAGCGGAATTATCACCAGAAGAACAGACGCTCTTTTCACGATCAGACCCCGATGATCAAGTTCAACAGAAAAGAAAGCCGATAAAACTGTTTCCGGAATCGGGCTATTTATTGAAATGGCAAACAGGGTTCACGAAACGGGTCAGGTTTCGTCTGAAAGAAGTTGAGGAGGGACGAGGCATCTGCCGAAAAACGAATTTTCTCATGATGCCATCACAGGCTCGAAAGCCATCTCTCAAAAGAGGCGTTTCTTGAGGCATCATGGCGAATGATGCTCGACGGTGGCTTCACCACGTCCCGAGGGCAAAAAAGGACGTGGATGCGCGCTAAATTTGTTGTGAATCTATGATGTTAAGGTATATAACGGAGAGGAATGAGCCATGTCAAGGGGGATTATGAAACGAGAAGGAGATCTCTCATGGGCATCTCGGAGAAAATCCATGACTATCTCAGGGACAAAGGGGACGTTAAAATAAGAGACGTCCACGTCGGCCTCAGGTATACCGCAGTCTTGCTCGAGGACGGCCGCGCCGGCGTGGCGTTCACCTTCAGCGAGGGGATCACAAGGGAATGGCCGAGCCTTGAAGAACTCCATCCCCTGGGAGGAAAATGCGCCTCCGATGTTCTTGCTTTGGTCTGCTCGGGAAACAAAATCGAAGCTGCCGTGGGTCTGGCGACAGCGAACGCCCTGGCCAACATCCCGGAAGCGGGGTTGTTGCCCGGGGACGCCCTGGAGTACCTTGACGTCTCATCCGATGACAGGGTCGGTATGGTTGGTTACTTTGCCCCTGTTTTTCCAAGGCTGCGAAACCTAACCCCCCACATCATGGTATTTGAACAAGACAGAGGCAGGGTCGAGGGGTGCTATTCGGAAGAGGATGCCTACCGCTTTCTGCCCCAGTGCCAGGTAGCCATGATCACCTCCACGTCCATATTGAACCATACCATCGATAAGCTCCTGGACTGCGCCTGCTCATGTCGTGAGGTCGCGTTGATGGGCCCGACCACGCCTCTCCTGCCGCAGGTGTTTGACCAGACGCCTGTCACGCTCCTGTCCGGCATTATCGTGAGCAGCCCAGGCCAGATCCTGCGCATCGTCAGCGAAGGGGGAGGGATCCGCCTGTTCAAGGACTACGTGACGAAGGTGAATCTGGTGCTGGAGAAAAAAAGACCCTTTTGACAAAGAAGAGGTTCTCTGGTAAGTTTACCGGCGGCCATGTGATCATGGAACAGCGGATTCCATGTTGTGAGGCTGGTTAGCATAAAAGAGATCATGGACTATGGTTCGAATCGTTTTTATCACTGAAAGGAATCGGGAGCGGTATCTCAAGATCATCAGGCCTGTGGGAGATTTTTTCGCCCGATCCGGCATCCATCCGAATATCCTTTCCGTGTCCGGGCTGGTGTTGAGTGCTGCGGGAGGTCTTCTTTACTGCCATGGCCGCTTTTTCTGGGCGGCCTGGGTGGTGGTCTTCGCAGGAATTTGCGACACCCTGGACGGCCAGATCGCCAGGCAGACGAACAAACGGAGTGCCTTCGGCGCCTTTTTCGACAGCACCCTTGACCGCTACAGCGATATGTTTCTCCTGATCGGGCTTGCCTATTACTTCGCGGGAGGTCCTTCATTCCTCGGGACGAGTGGACGCAACGCTCCCTCAGGATCAGACCCTTGGGCCGTGCTGGTGATCGTCCTTGCCATCGCGGGATCGTTCATGGTGAGCTACACAAGGGCGAGGGCGGAAGGGCTTGGGATGGAGTGCAAGGGAGGCCTGATGCAGAGACCTGAGAGAATTACCCTTCTCATCATCGGATCGTTGCTGGGATCGCTTCCCACGGTCGGTCCCTTCATCCTGAAGCTTGCCCTTTTGCTCCTGGCGGTTTCCGCAAATGTAACGGCGATTCACAGGATCATTCTTGTTAAGAACCACGCCTTCGGCGACACCCGGGTGAAGTGACCGCTTTCCTGAAGATCACGGGTCCGGTTCTTCGTCGGCCGGGGGCTGACCCGTGTCGGCAACAGAATCCAGGAACTCCCTTAAGCCTGGCCTCAGGTAGAGTTGCGCGAGATCAAAGCGCTTGACTGCACGGGCCAAGCCTTCGATTTTTTCCGGCACCGGGGCTTTGGAATGGATGATGAGAAGATATTGGCCCTTGAGTCTGCAAAGACCTCCTGCTGAGGACAAACCTTCCCGCTTCAGGATTTCGTAGCGGATTTCGATCCCAAGGCTTCGCGCCAGTTCCTCAAGCTGACCTAGAAGGGTGTTCTCGTCCAAAGAAATCCTCTCTCATGGAATCGGGTTTCCGCATCGCGGGCAGAAGCGAAAGGAGTGCTCCAGGGTCGACCCGCACCGGGAGCAACGGCTCTCGGTTTCCCGGGGTGCTCCAAATCTCGTTTCGCCGGACTCGCTGAAGACGCTCCCGCAACTTTCGCACCGGATGAAGGGGTCTCCCCTTTTCACCCGCAAAAGGGGAATGAAAAACAGGGAGAGATAATGGTCGATTCTTTTGAGCCGGGCCTGGTAAAGACCGCAAGTGGAGCACATTCTTGACTGGCTGTCCACGTCCACTGTCTTGGGTTGAATCCCGGCTATGAAAATGCACATCCCCTTTCTCCTCTCGCCATCATAAGCCGCACCGCTTCTCCGGGAGACGACATCATCAGGCCCCCAGATTGTCGGGGTCTTCATGGGAAATCTCCCGATTTCCTTGTGCTTGTCAATAGGGAATTGCTTTTACCTTCAAAAAAAATGTGATATGCAGGGGGCCATGATTTCAACGAGAATATTCGGTTCAGAGAGAGGTGAGAAGGGTGGCCATCACCGGTATCGTCAAGGATAAACGCTTCATGAACCATCAGATGGGAGCGTATCACCCTGAATCTCCGGAGCGGCTCAGCGTGATATATGACATGCTGGATGGAGCGGACATGGCAGGGAAATTCAAGAGTGTTCCGGTCAGGCCTGCAACAAGGGAAGAACTCCTCAGGGTCCACTCTCGCTTTCACGTGGAACAGCTCGAGTCAACCGCGGGCCAGGAGTATACCTACCTGGACCCGGACACCCAGACGTGTGCCGACTCCTATGAAGCTGCGGTCTTGGCGGCAGGAGGCCTGTGTGAGGCGATCGCGATGGTGGAGTCGAACAGCCTGAACAATGCCTTTGCGTTGGTTAGGCCGCCGGGACACCATGCGGAGAGATCCAGGGCCATGGGTTTCTGCCTTTTCAACAACATTGCCATAGGCGCCAGGTACGCTCAGGACGACCTTCATCTGCGCCGCATTCTGATCGTCGACTGGGACCTTCACCATGGCAACGGAACCCAGCATTCTTTCGAAGACGACCCGACGATTCTCTACTTTTCCACCCATCAATACCCCTACTACCCTGGGACCGGAGGGTTCGAAGAGGTCGGCCAGGGCCGAGGAAGAGGCTTCACGGTGAACGTCCCTCTCTCTGTGGGCTATGGGGATGGTGAGTACATCGGTATTTACCACGGGATCCTGAGTCCCATCGCCCTGGAGTTCAAGCCGGAGCTCATCCTCGTATCCGCAGGGTTCGACATCTACTTTGGGGATCCTCTGGGGGGGATGAACGTCACCCCGGCAGGGTTCGCAGGGCTGACTCGGGTGATCATGGATATTGCCGATGAGTGCTGCAAGGGGAAAGTCATCCTCACTCTGGAGGGGGGCTACCATCTCACGGGCCAGAGCGAGTCGGTAAAGCATGTTCTGATGGAGCTGGCCGGGGCTTCGAAGACGGATACCGGAGCGCTCATGGCTTCGGCTGAAACGGAGATCCTCAACCATTTGGTCGAGCGGGTGAAAACGACCCAGCGCCAATACTGGAAGAGTCTGCGATAAGTGGCTTTTTCGGCAGGCAGCCTGTTCCTTGCAAAACCCTGCCACCAAAATACAGTCGACGACAAAAGAAATTTGTCGCCGTGAAAAATGGTTTCTGAGCCGTGATAAAGGCAAATCCCCCCTCGCCCCTCTTTGCCAAAGGGGGGTTGGGGGGATTTCGAGGGATGGCTCTTGATGGTAGCAAAGAGGCGAGAGCGTTAACTTATCAAAGCTGTTTACTGTAGGACGGAACCTTTCAGGAACCTCGTTCAATCATCGATGGATGGAAAGGCGCATGGTATGGGGCATCAGGGACGGTACGGCAAATACGGTGAAACAAAAAGATTTGCCCGTCTCCGCCAGTCAGGGATGCGCCAAACCGCAGGCAGGACCACTGAAGTCAAACCCTGGTTCGGTAAAGCGGGAGCCCTCACGGCTCATGACCTGAACGTCCAAGTGCATGTCCGGGACGGGATCCCTTCGGATGAGGGATTCATCAGCCGATTGAGCGGGAGGGTGTTCAGTGTCTACGGCCCGTACCGCAAAATGATCCGGCGCTGGTTGGAGCTGGATACAGCCATTACCCTCATCGCCACTCAGGAGGGGAAACCGGTTGGGTTTGCGATGGCCGGCATCCTTGAGCATGATCTCATGTCTCCGGCGGTCACTGAACTCCTGGCGATCGCTGTGGAACGGCACAGGCAACGCATGGGAATCGGTCAAATGCTTCTGCGTGAGATCGAAAAAAAAGCAGCTTCCCTGGGAGAGAGAAGGCTCTTCCTTCACACCGCCACAGAGAACATGGCCGCACAAAAACTGTTTATCAAGAGCGGTTACCGGCCGCAGGAAACCAAGAGGAAATTCTATCCCAGAGGTCAGGATGCGCTGATGATGGTCAAGGAAATCGCAGGATCAGGCTGAAGGGCAATGCGCCCTGGGTAGATCGGTGATGAGAGATCTGGGCTGGGAGGGGGCTTGAATAAGCCGCCTTTTTGGATATATAATACCTAGCTACAGAAGTCAGGAGGAAATGAATGGCCCAGATAGACGCGTTCTTCAAACTCATGCACGACCAGGGTGCCTCGGACCTCCACCTGGTATCAGGACAACAACCCGTTTTGCGCATCGGCGGAGAGTTGGAGAGAGTCAAGTACCAGACCCTTGAAAACGACAACCTCAAACTCATGCTCTATGAAATCACCCCTGACCACAAGATCAAGGAATTCGAAGAGACCGGGGATGTGGATTTCGCTTACGAAGTCCCAAACCTTGCCCGCTACAGGGTCAACTTCTACCAACAGAAATACGGCATCGGCGCCGCCTTCAGGGAGATCCCTTCCAGGATCAGCACCTGTGAAGAACTCGGCCTGCCCAAGGTGATTGCCCGGCTAGCCACCCTGCCGAGGGGACTCGTCCTCGTGACAGGCCCGACAGGCAGCGGCAAATCCACCTCCCTCGCCGCGATCATTCACGAAGCCAACATCATCCGGAAAGATCACATCATCACCGTCGAGGATCCCATCGAGTTCGTGCACAAGAGCGAGAAAGCGATCATCAACCACAGAGAAGTCGGTATGCACACGAAGTCCTTTGCCGCGGCGTTGAGGGGAGCGCTCAGGGAGGATCCCGACATCATCATGGTGGGTGAAATGCGGGACCTGGAGACGATCAGCCTTGCCATCGAAGCATCGGCCACGGGCCACCTGGTCTTCGCAACGCTTCACACCATGAGCGCCGCAAAGACCGTGGACCGGATCATCGAGGTCTTTCCGGTGAACCAGCAGGAGCAGATCAGGAACACCCTCGCGGACGGGCTCCGGGCGGTCATTTCCCAGACCCTTTTCAAGCGCAGAGATCGAAAGGGCCGTGTTGCGGCCCTCGAAATCATGATCGCCAACCCGGCGGTTCGAAACTTGATCCGGGAAGGCAAGACCTTCCAGATCCCTTCCATGATCCAGACCGGGAAGAAATACGGCATGCAGTCCTTGGATGACTCGATCATGGAATTGCTCACGAAAAAAATCATCAGCCCGGATGATGCCTACACGAGGTGCGTTGACAAGGGGAAATTCCTCCCCCACCTGAAACATCCGCCGACGGACTTCACGGAGGTCTAGCAGAAGGAGAAAAAGGAGATGAGACGGCAGCAAATAGATCACATCCTCACGACCATGCTTGAGTCTCATGACAATGTGTCAGATCTCAACTTCACCGTCGAGAAACCGCTCCAAGTCGAGTCATCCGGTCACCTGGAGCCTGTGTCGATCAACCCGGCCATCCCTATGCTCACGCCCTTTCAGTCTGAGATCGTGGCCTTGAACCTTATCGACGGAGACAGGAGACTCACGAGGATGCTCCTCAGCACCGGGTCCTGCGATACGTCCTACCAGCTGGCAGGAAAGGCGCGCTTCCGGGTAAACATTTTTTCCCAGAAAGGCTACCTGTCCACCGTCATGAGGCAGTTGGCCACGAGGGTGCCCACCATCGAAGAGATGAAGCTGCCCCCGGCTTTTCGAAAAATGGCTGAAGAGAGGAACGGGCTGATTTTGATCACCGGCGCGACAGGGAGCGGGAAATCGACATCTCTTGCCGCGATCCTTAATGAAATCAATGAAAACAAGTCCGTCCACGTGGTGACCCTGGAAGATCCTCTGGAGTATGTGCATGCACAGAAAAAATCGACCTTCAATCAGCGCGAACTGGGTGCGGATTTCGACACGTTTGCAGGAGGGATGAGAGCCGCCCTGAGGCAGGCCCCGAAAGTGATTCTGGTGGGTGAGATGCGGGACAAAGAAACGATCGAAATCGCCCTCTCAGCCGCTGAAACAGGCCACCTCGTCATGTCCACCCTTCACACAACCGATGCGGGGGCAACCGTGAACAGGATCCTGGGGTTTTTCGAGCGGGAAGAAGAAAAGCAGATCAGAATCCGGCTCTCCGATGCGGTTCGGTGGATCGCCTGCCAGCGCCTTTTGCCCAAAATCGGCGGCGGCCGCGTCGCCGCTTTCGAAATCATGGGCACAAACCTCCGGGTCAAGGATTCCGTCCTGCACGGTGAGTCCGAGGGCAAAACGTTCTATGACATCATCGAACAGGGCCAGCCCTTCGGCATGATGACTTTTGATCAGTGCATCACGGACCTTTACCAACAGGGGCTCATCACGGAAGAGACGGCCATGAGCTATGCTTCAAGAAGGGCGATCGTGGGCAGGGCGATCGATGCCCTGAAAGCTCAAAGAGGAGAGAAGACCACCGCCATAGAGGGGTTGAAAATGGACAGTGAGTATGGCAAAGGCTACGGGCAGGAAAGATGATTTTGGCTAAGGGAGGCTCTCATGGAAGTCGTCTGCGAAAGCTGTAAGGCGAAGCTGAACATCCCGGATGAGAAGATCCCAGGGGATCAGACGGTGAAGCTTTCCTGCCCGAAATGCAAAAATAGGATCGTCTTGGATAGGCGAAAAACGCCTAAATTGGAGGCTGTCACCCAAACAGAGGGCCCCACGGGCACGGGGGAATTCCGCCTCAGGTTCATAGAATCGACGTCGGAGACCAAACCGGCGGAGGAATCCTACGGGTATGAGGACTACACGGGGGACGACTCCCTTGCGTTTTTCGAGGAAGGGACGAAGCTGGCCCTGGTCATGGCAAACACCGCCGAGCGCAGCGAAATCATAAGCAAAGCTGTGGAGAGTATCGGGTACAAGGCGATCACCACGCCCGATACGAGGGACGCCATCGGTAAAACGCGGTTCCACCATTTTGACATGATCATCCTGATGGACGGGTTTGACAGCCAGCCCCTGGCACGCTGCGGCATGGTCAATTACTTGAATCGTCTGAACATGTCTGTGCGGCGAAGAATTTTCGTCGCCCTCGTCTCGGACAACTTCAAAACCATGGATGACATGATGGCTTTTTCCATGAGCGCGAATGTGGTGATCAACACGAAGGACCTTGAAAAGCTTCCGCCCATCCTAAAGAAGGCGTATTCGGACAATGAAAAATTCTACAAGGTCTTCATGGATACCCTTGCAGAAACCGGAAAGGCTTAGTTGCATCAGGCATGGAGATAAAACACGCACTGCGACTGAGGGTGGAGAGCTGCATCGGAACGATCATCGATGTTCATAAGAGCGTCAGCGACACCTGGGAGAATGAAAAGATCCTGTCACAATTCGAGAGATTGAGAAAAGCGGTAAACCGGATGGACATGAGCCAGGTTTCAGAGCGAGACGTCCTGCTCGTCGAAGAGGCGACAAACGCCTTATTGAACGAGTTCAAAGGCGCATTCAAAGACGGCCATTTCGGTTTAATCGGCGAAACCCTACAACACTGAAAAACACCTCCCGGGCGCGCGGCGATCCTTCCTGCCCCAACCCATCCCTCCCTAGATCACGCCTCTTGGTTCCACAACACAATTCAGGATCCTCCCCCCTTTGGTGGAGGCAAGGGATCTCTCCCAAAGCTCTCTCAACCCCCTGATCCTTCCTGATTCTCCAAGAGCCCATACGCAACCGCCTCCCCCGGCGCCCGTGAACCGGGCACCGCATCCCGACTCCTCAGCCTGGTGAATCAGGGCTTCCGTAACCGTGGTCAGGGCATCGGGAGTGATGTTCCTCCGGATCGCCATTTCTTGCCGCAAAAGCTCAACCGCCCGGTTCCACCTCATGGTCTGGACCGCCTTGCCGAGCTTTTTCACGATGCCGTTAGCCTCAATCCAGCCGGGCCTTGTTTTGCCGGACAGGAAATCATCGATCCAGGCGCGGTTGATCCGCGCGGAGACGTGGCTCTGCCCGCTGTAGGCCAGGAGAAGGTGCTTCGACAGCTCCTTCTGACCATGTCGATCGAGGAGGGCCTCCCTTTGGAACGGAGACGAAGGGTGTGCGTAGTGCCATGCCCAGAGATTCACACCGCCGTACACAGCGGCAGCCTGATCCTGGATACCGCATTTCCCGGAGCTCACGGCATCCTCAAGATGGAAACCAAGATGAAGGATCTCTTTGGAAGTCAGTGGTCTCCTTCCCAGACGGACCGCCAATTTGGACAGCCCTTTGATGAGAGCGACCAGGGCGGTGCTCGATCCCCCCAGAGCGGACCTTACTGGAGAATCAGAGTGGATTTGTGCCTCCAGGCCGTGGAAACCAAAATAGGAGATGGCGGCAAAGAAAAGGCCGAAGGGGGAGGCAAAGGGGAGCTTTTCAAAGGGCGCCTCTTCCGGCCGGGAGAACCCTTGCGAAGATATCTTCACCCTTCCCTCTTCGTAGGGTGAAAGGATGACCCGCGTCCGGAGGCTCACGGCGATATTGAGGGTGACCGGGGCAATAGCCTCCATGGGAAGGGCCATGGTCTTGATGTCCCAGGTTCCACCCGAGTCGACGCGGCAGGGTGCCGATGCGGCCAAGCGGTTGTTTCCAAGGATCTTTGAAACGGACGAGCTCATGGAAAAAGGATGTTTGGTCGCTCCTCGGATCGACTCACAGAGGGGGGGTCCATCGATTCGTGAGGCCGTCGTAGGACCACCAGCCCTGGAGGGCTTTTCTCGAAACGAACTGGGGGTTTTCCACCCATTGAAGCATCTGGCGGTGGGCTTCATTGAGTTTCTTGAATTTCTCTGCGTCGCCCCCAACATCGGGATGATAGATCTTGGCCAGTTTCTTGTAGACCGACTTTATCTTGGCTACATTCCCGATAGAGAGCAATTCGTCCACCTTGAGTTCAAGAAACTTGATCGACTCTCTTTCTTTCTTGCTGAGCCTGGGTTTCACTCTTCTGTTCGGCCTGATGGAGTCCGGAGCGATGCGTTTGCAATTGTTCTTGCGGAGGAGATGCAAGGAAGCATAGCTCCTGGAATTCCGGTTGTCCACCATGTGGTACCACTCCGCCCCGGCGAGGAGAATGAGGCTCTTGAGGTCCTCGGCAGGCCTTCTCCCGTCGGTTCGATCATGAAGAAAACGGGAGATTTCTTTTGCCCATACGGGAAGGACGTCAAGAAACACATGGGCATGATCGAAGGAGAAGGCGGCGTACCTGGCATTGAAGACCTTGAGCAAACCCTTGGACAGGGAGAGGACCCAATGCATCTGCAGCCGGCACTCCTTGGAGCAGTACCGTCTCCCGGCTCCCATGCCGTCCGTGCCGCATGAAAGGCATTTTCGGGCCTTGCTTTGAATGGGGGTGAGGTGGAGCATTTTCGCTTCAGCCGATGACCAAGGTGTTAGAGTTTCGGCTCTTCCTTTCATGGCGCACTATATCCCGAAACAAGTCAACAATCAAGGGAACCGGGAAAAA